>JAOAPQ010000810.1 GCA_025462965.1 Bryobacterales bacterium | reverse complement strand
ACCGGGGAACCGCCGAGCGTGATTGAGGCAAGCCCGCCGGTTGCCGTGCTGGCAGGAAGCAGAACTTGAAGTCCATTAGTGTTCGCGCCCATCACGCTCGAAAAGGACAGAGAGTTACCTGCCCATGTGAGCGACGTGAAATACGAGCTGTTTCGGCCGTCCAACCAGCGGAGCATCTGGCGTGAGGAGACAACCGGCACATTGTGCGTCTTTGCCGATGCGACGATGAAGTCTGCATCGGCTTGGCTGTAGGTGCCGTTTCGATCCGTATGCATGTTCGCCACGAAGGCGCCGAAAAAGCCGTTCTGGCCGGTTGCATTGTCAAGCAAGCCGGCGACTGTATCGGGGAATGCCTGGCCGGATTCATCCGTCATCTGCGATGTTGCCTGGTAAACGTCGAGCATCGTGCCGTCCGTATCTGCAAACCGCATCGGATTGCCGGACCCCGTGAAGAAACCGGGGGTCAGGACCACCCAGTTCGGCGGATAGTAGTAGTAATTCGTATCCAGGCGGATTCCATGGTTGAATTCGACCTGCGCATGGGTGATCCAATCGCTCCAGGGAATGCAATGGGTCCGATTGGTGATGGGTGATCCCGCGCTCGGGTACTGGGAAAGGAATTGGTTGAGCTGTGTGCTCATGAACGTTTCCAGCGAAGCCTGGGTGTAATCCGCGCAGTTAGTGAGCACGTGCAGTGCGGTCTCGAAGCCTTGCGAGTTATAGGCCGCCACCTGAGAGTCTGTAATCGGCGTTCCAGGATAGATGTAAGACGTGCTTCGGATGCATTCCCAGTTCGCTACGACGCATCCGGCGGGGCTGCTGGCGATAAAATCGTCGTAACGGCCCGCGGTGCCGCCGTTGGCATGATCATCCCCGGTCATCACGACGACAGCCTTTTTCCCGAAGGGGTAGTACCAGAAGCGCGGCAGCGGCTTGTTGCCGAGTGTCATCTGGAGGATCAGATTGGCAAGCAGTCGCTGTTGTTCATCCGCTTGTGGAATGGCGATGTTGTTCAGATCGACCCAGTCCGGCTGAGGATCGAATCCGGCGTTGCCGTAAAATAGGTCAAAGGTACGGATGGGCGTCAGTCCGCCGCGGGATTGTCCTACCCAAGCGGGATTTCCCTGACGCGTGTAGACGACCGATCTGGCAAGGTCGTAGGCGAAGGCAGCGGCCTGCCCGCCATTTCCGCCAACGCTACGTAGTGTGACGGCGGGGTTTGAAGTTGCGGTAGAGGCGTTTGAAAAAATCGTTGCAACCTTGTTTGCGGTACCGGGCAGGTAGAGATTCGCGGGACCGTGATACTGAATCGATTGGTTTACCAGCCCGGATCCCGGACTCTTGGTTACGTCGATGAGTAGATATCCGTTCGATAGCGTCTGCCCCAAAACGGTCAGGCCTAATAGAGAAGCCAGTTGGTTGTCCGGATGCATCGCGATCAGTTTTCCGCCGCCATTTACCCAGGTCGTAAACATTGTGACTTGGCCAGCCGTTAAAGGCATGTCCCCCAATAGCGCAAGGTCGTACGCGGATAGCGTTCCCGCAGACACCGTGGAGATATCGGCCACCGCGAAGCTGTTAAGGCCTTCCGTGCGCAGGATTTCCGCGTAGTAGTTTGTAAACGGATTGGCGGCGCCGGTGATCACCAGAATCGGACCTCCCGGACCGCCCTTATAGTTCGATTGGGAGTTCGCTTTCTGGACGCTCATGAACAGGACCAGGGATGAAAGCAGGAGACGGCAGAACACGCGTTCTGCCCACGTTGTTGTAGATGTCATTGTTTCCACCGTCCCGTGGAATTCGGGACGCAAGATTTACCGGAAGGAATCAGGCTAAATGAGGCAGTTAGACTTGAATAAGCAGCAACTGCGATTCGAAGTAGTAAGTTAGCGCACCTGTGGGTGCGCCGCGCCGAGCGGGTTTAACACAGTACTTCGAGTCTGAGTTTAAGGATGGGTAAAGCGCGAATTGAGCGGGCTCGCGCCATACTTACAGCGCTGACCACTCAAAAAGTGAAGCCCTTAGCTTTGTAGAACAAGTGTATGATGCTACATGCGCGCTTTGCGTGTCAATAGAAGGTGCAAAAAGATTGAGGCGGTGACCGCGCTCCCGGCTCTTTTTCCCGCTCACTGTGAATGCCTTACCGCTACGGGGCCCAAAATCGTTTCCCGTCAGGGCCCACAATGAAACCGGAGAAATCACTTGATGCAAATCACCCGATGAATAGCCGTTTCTGCCTTTGCCGGTAATGTCGGATCGGAGAGTTTTTTGAATTTCTCTGGATCGCAACAAACCTAGATTTCAATAACTAGCAACAGAATCAATCGTTTGGGCTTGCATTGGTTTTATAGAGATCTTACCGGCTGAGACCCTGAACATCGGCAGCCAGTTCGTCGTACGACATCGCGCCAGGATGATACAGGCGCACGATGTTTTGCTTGTCGATGAGTACGATTGTTGGTGTGGTGCTCGCGCCCCAGGCACGGAAGTTTTCTTCGCTCAGCGGCGATGAGAGTGCCGGGTAGAACTGCTGGCGGATCTTTTCGATATAGGCGGTCTCTTTCGCTGCCGGAGCGTCGAGTCCGCCTTCGATATAGCCATAATGCTGGGTGGGGCCGAGGATCGTGAGGGCAGGGAATTTCGCGTGGATCTGTGCGAGGACGGGCGCGTCGCCTTTGCAATCGCCGCACCAGTGGGCCCAGAAAAAGAGGAGCACGGTATGGCCTTTGGTGGGAGCGGCCTTCGGTCCAAGTATGTTGGTCATATCGAGCGGCGGCGCTGGTTTGCCTTCCAGACTCAATAGCAGGATGTTCTTCTGGATGCGTGTGCGGATTGATGTGTTGTAGTAAGTTTTGAGCTCCGCCTGCAGATACGCGATCGCTTCACTCCGCTGGCCTTGCGCGCCGAGCGCTTGCGCATGGACTTCGATCGCGGCGCCGAGCGCGAGCGGCAGATGCGGTTCCTGATCGAGCGCGCGGTGCTTCAGCAAAGATTGAACCTGCGCGTGGACGGCAT
>JAOAPQ010000799.1 GCA_025462965.1 Bryobacterales bacterium | reverse complement strand
ACGGCGCCGACGTTCGCTCCCACAAAGCCTGGAGGACTTACACCCGCAATTGTGACGGGAACGCCATTCACGAGAATGGATTGGCCGATCACTGCCGGATTGCGCGCGAACTGTCGATCCCAATAACCGTAGCTAATCACCGCCGCCAGTGGAGCGCCGGGCTGATCGTCGGCTCGCGTGAGCAGGCGTCCCATGGCCGGGTTCAGGCCGAATGTCTCATAGTAGCCGCCGGTGACCCAGGCTCCTGGAATACGGCTGACCGAGCCGTGCGGGCCCACGTCAAAACTGGAGCCACTGAAACCTGCCACGCTTGAAAAGATGTCTTGCCGATCCGCGAGCGCCGCGACGATGGCATACGAGAAACTTTCACCGGGAGGCTTTGCGCCCGCGGACTGCATCTTCAACTGAACCAGCTCCTGCGGGGCGCGCACCGGCAACCACCGCAGCATGAGAGCGTCGATCAAGCTGAAGATCGCGGTGTTGGCGCCAATGCCGAGCGCCAGCGACAGGACGGCCGTTATGGTGAATCCGGGATTGTGGCGCATAGTCCGGAATGAATACTGTAAATCGCGATACAACTGCTCAAGCCATGTCCAACTCCATGCGGCGCGCGCCTCTTCAGCCGCGATTGTCATGTTCCCCAATTCCCCGGGCCCGGCGATTGCAGCGAGCGATGCGAGCTCCTCCCTCATGTCCTCTTCTCGAGCGCGGCGATAGGAGGGCAGCAGGTATTTGAGCTTTCGCCAGATGGTCATGACTTGCCCCCTTCGGGAATTGGCCCCATGATCTGGCCCACGGCAGAGACAAACTCGGCCCATTTCGAATGCTCGCGCTGGAGCTGCTTGCGGCCGGCGGGGGTGAGCCGATAGAACTTCGCTCGCCGATTGAAATCGGAGATTTCCCATTTGGCGGCGATCCAGCCCTTTAGCTCGAGCCGCTTTAAGGCAGGGTAGAGCGAACCGAATTCGATATCGAGCAAATCGCTCGAATTACTGCGAATCGCCTTCGCGATGCCATAGCCGTGCAGAGGCGCCAGGACCAGGGTCCGCAGGACCAGCATGTCGAGCGTGCCTTGAAGAAGATCCATATGGAGACAATCTATATGAAGAACGACATGATAGCAAGCTCACTCAGATGGGATCGGGTTCAGGGCGTCGCGCTTTTGCCGCATCGTCGGCGGGATGGATAGGCTCTTAGAAGTGCATGCCGCCGCTGCAAATCAGCACTTCGCCGGTGACGAAATCGCTGAGCGGTGAGCAGAAGAAGAGCACCGGACCGGCGGCTTCTTCCACGGTTCCTGCGCGGCCGAACGGGGACATTGTCTTTACGCTGTCGAGTACCGCCGGCTGCACGCCGACCTTGATCTCGCGGCCCTTCACTTCGATGGTGGAGCCTTCGGGCGTGATTGGCTGGATCAGGCGGGTTTCAATCAGCCCGAAGCCGACGCAGTTCACGTTTACGTTGTAGCGGCCCCATTCCTTCGCTATTACGCGCGTCAGGCCGATCACCGCCGCCTTGCCGGAACCATAGCCGGACTGGCCCGCGCCGCCATCCGTCGCCGCAATCGAGGTGATGTTGACAACTTTTCGCATCACCCGCCGGCCCTCCGCGATTTCGCGCTTTGCGGATTCTCTGAGAAATCCGGAGGCCGCGCGCAACATACGGAATGGAGCTGTTACATGAATATCGAGCATGGCCTGGAATTGTTCGTCGGTGGTCTTCTGGATGACGTTGTCCCAGGTGTAACCGGCGTTATTGACCAGGATGTCGAGGCCTCCCCGTTCGCGGATCGCTGTATCGACAAGAAACTGCGGGAAGTCGGGCGCGGTGATGTCGCCTGGCACGGCGAGAGCGTTTGGACCGAGGAGGGCTCCGGTCTCTTCGGCTGGACCTCGGTCGAGATCGTTCACGACGACGGCTGCGCCTGCTGAGGCGAGCTTTTGCGCAATCGCCCGGCCGATCCCGCGGCCGGAGCCGGTGACGATGGCGACCTTGCCGCTGAGATCGATCATCTGAGAAGATCTTCGAGCTGGATCTTGGAACCGGTTTTTTCGTCGCGGTATTTCACGATGACCGGCGTATAGAGCGAAATGCCCCAGTCTTTGCCGGGACCGCTGGTGACCGCGCGGCTGCCGGGAACGACCACGGCGCCTTCGGGAATAATGAGCGGGATGTCGTCTGTCGCCCGGTAGATTTTGTTCTTCACCAGATCGTAGACGGGCGTGGAGCGGTTCAGGATCGTTCCGCTTCCGAGGACAGCGCCCTTGCCGACGATGGTGCCTTCATAGATGCCGCAGTTGCCGCCGATGAGCACATCATCCTCGATGATGACGGGCAGGGCGCCGACAGGTTCGAGCACGCCGCCGATCTGCGAAGCCGCGGACAGGTGGACGCGCTCGCCGACCTGCGCGCAGCTTCCGACGAGCGCGTGGGAATCGATCATGGTGCTATTGCCAACCCAGGCCCCGGCATTGATATACATGGGCGGCATGCAGGTGACACCGCGGCCGATGTAGCAGCCGTCGCGGATGCTCGAGCCGCCGGGGACGATGCGGACCTGCGAATCGGCGGAGAACTCGCGCACGGGGTAGGTGTCCTTGTCGAAGAAGGGCTGCTTCTTGCCGTCGATGGACATTTCGACGACCACGCCCATGCGGAAGCCAAGGAGGATGCCTTTCTTGACCCAGGTGTTCACGCGCCAGCGCGTTGGGGACGATGGGTCCGGCTCGGCGGCGCGGATTTTACCCTCGTTGAGCGCGGTTTTAAAGCGATAGAAGACCTGCTGGTGTTCGACCTGGTAAAGGCTCGGATTGGCTTCGAAAAGCTCTTCGATTTCAGTTTGCAAGGACGGAACTCCTCAGGACGGCTTCGATGCGCGACAGATTTTCCGGCCGAGGCGGGACCATAGGCAGACGGAAAACAGGGTCGAGCAGCCCCATGAGCCCGAGCGCGGCTTTTACCGGGATGGGGTTCGATTCGATGAAGTTGATTTCCATAAGCGGCAGGTATTGGCGCTGCAGTTTGCGGGCTTCGGCGAAGCTCCCGTCGAGACAGAACTGAACAAGGCGGGACATGGGGCCGGGAATCTGATTGGAGACGACGGAGATGGTGCCATGACCGCCGAGCGCGATGATGGGCAGCGTGATTGCGTCGTCGCCGGAGAATACCAGGAAGCCTGGGGGGACGCGATGGATGACGCTCGCCATCTGTGAGATGTTTCCGGAGGCTTCCTTTACGCCGATAATGTTGGGGATTTCGGCGAGGCGGGCGAGTGTGGCAGGCTCGACATTGACGCCGGTCCGGCCCTGGACGCTGTAGACGATGATCGGGAGCTCGATGCTTTCGGCGATGTACTTGTAGTGCTGGTAGAGGCCCTCCTGCGTGGGACGGTTGTAGTAAGGCGTGACGGAGAGAATGCCATCGGCGCCCAGGCGCTCCACCTCGCGCGCGAGTTCGATGACTTCCTTGGTGTTGTATCCGCCGGCGCCGGCCAGCACGGGGCATTTCCCATTCGCTTCTTCGATAGTGATCTCGACGACGCGCAGGTGCTCTTCGCGTGTGAGGGTGGGACTCTCGCCCGTGGTGCCGCAGGGAACGAGGAAGTGAATCCCTTCGTCGATCTGCCGGCGGACGAGACGCCGAAGGGTTTCTTCATCCAGCGAATGGTCCTGCTTGAAAGGTGTAACGAGAGCGGTACCGCAGCCTTGAAAGCTCATGTGAATAGAACCTCGTGAAATTCGTGAAAACCTTTTTTGCCGGCGATCCATTGCGCGGCTTTGAGAGCGCCGCGGGCGAAACCATCGCGGCTCCGCGCCGTGTGACGGAGCGTGATGGTGTCCGCCTGTGAATCGAAGCCGATTTCGTGGGTGCCGGGGGTGGCGCCGGCGCGGCTGGAGGAAAGGTCGACGGGGCGCGCATAGCCGGCCTGTTTCATGTCGTCGACCAGTTTGAGGAGGGTGCCGGATGGAGCGTCTTTCTTCGCGGAGTGGTGAATTTCCCATGCCCACGCTTCATAGCCGGGTTCGTTTTGAAGAAGTCGCGCGGCGTCGGCTACCAGGCGCGAGAATACGTTGACGCCGATGGAAAAATTGGGGCTCCAGACCAGGGCGGTATTGTGCTTTTCGATGGACGCTTTGACGGCCGGCAGATGTTCGAGCCAGCCGGTGGTGCCCTCGACGATATTTACGCCGAGAGCGGCGAGCGTTTCCACATTTCCGGGAACGACGCCGCCGCTGGAAAACTCGATCGCGACCTCGGCGCCGGCGAGCGATTCGCGGGTGATCGCGTCGCCCGCGTCGACTCGCGCGGTGACGTTGAGGCCGTATTCGGGCGCGAGATTATCGAGCATACGGCCCATTTTGCCGTAGCCGATCAGCGCGAGGTTCAAGCGAACACCTCGGGATCGAGCTCGCGGAAGAACTCCGCGTGGAGCGCCGCGACCGCGCGGTGGAGGTCGGCTTCGGCGACCACGAAACTAAGGTTCAGGAGCGAAGCTCCTTGCGAGATCATGCGTACGTTTACATTATCAACAGCGCGGAAGACGCGGAACGAAACACCCGGAGTATGGCGGATATTTTCGCCCACCAGGCAGATGATGGCCTGCTCGCTTTCGATGGAGACTTCGGAGAACTCTTCGAGCTCGCGGCGAACGGCGTCGAGGCGATCGGAATGATCGACGGTGAGCGAAACGCTGACTTCGGAGGTCGCGACCATATCGACCGAGGTCTCCAGGCGGTCGAAGATTTCGAACATGCGCCGGAGGAAGCCGTGCGCCATGAACATGCGTGTGGAGTGAATGTTCATGAGCGAGATGTGGCGTTTGCAGGCGATCGACTTGACCACATTGGTGCAGTGAACGGAGTTAGACACGATGCGCGTGCCTTCCACGTCGGGGCGGCGTGAGTTGAGGATCATCACCGGGATGTTTTTCTCGATGGCGGGGACGACGGTGGAGGGGTGGAGGACCTTCGCGCCGAAGTAGGCAAGTTCGGCCGCTTCGGCGAAGGAGATGGTGCGGACTCGATGGCCCCCTTTGAGGATAGTGGGGTCGGC
>JAOAPQ010000795.1 GCA_025462965.1 Bryobacterales bacterium | reverse complement strand
GAACATGCTGGCTTCGTATACCTGGAGCCACTCCGAGGATGATGTCTCCGGTCTCAATATCGGTGGAGAGTCGCGGCCCATGCTGCCCGTGACGATTGGGGATCAGGCATCCTTCGATCAGGCTTTGTCGCGGGAAAAAGGGAACTCGCTATTCGATGTGCGCCACAGGTTCGTGGTGAGCTTCGGCTATGAATTCGCCCGGCTCGATTCCAAAGCGCGCGCGATGCGCCTGGCTCTCGGCGGCTGGCAGTTGAATGGAATCATCCAGGCACAAACAGGATTTCCACTCACCGTGATCGAACCGAACAATGTCTCTCTTACTTCGCTCACCAACCGCCCGAATCTCGCGTGCGATCCCAACGCCGCTGCTCCGCGCTCCGTCTCGCAATATTTCAACACGAGTTGCTTTCAACGGCTGACTCTAGCCGCTAACCCGGGCCAGATCGGCAATGAAGGGCGGAACGTCGTGTGGGGCCCGGGCTTCAACCAGGTCGATTTGTCGCTCTTCAAGAACTTCGCGATCACCGAACAGCAACAGCTTCAGCTACGCATCGAAGCGTTCAATGCTTTCAATCACGCCCGGTTCAGCCAGCCCGGAGCGACGCTCGGTTCGCCGACCTTCGGTGCCATTACCGCCGCGGCGGACGGCCGGATTTTCCAACTCGCCGTTAAATATACATTCTGAATATAACTTCTTCCCCTGCAAAACATAGGACAGGCCATCATCTTTCGTGGCCTGTCGGCGGTTTTCTACCGTGTCCGCTTCTGAAACAGCCGGCCATCATACGGGAATCGCCGGCTCCACTCGATCCGGATCTGTTGCGCATCCGCATGATCAGGATTGAGCAGCCAGTTTGACGTTTCCGGAACAATCGCCGACGGCACCTCCAGAAGCGCCGAGCGATTGCTGCGCAGCCAGACATCTCCCGCCGTCCGGCTGGCGATCGCATCTTGCACCCAGCCCTCGGGAAGCGAAGCAGCCTCGATCCGCTCGCGCGAAACAGCATCAGGAACGTGCAGCTTTAGCAGTTGATACGTCTCAGGAAACAGTTCTTCAGGAAGCTCAAGATGAACGATAGTTTCGATGAGAGCGGCCGACGGCGACCATGCGAGATAAACGATCCGGTGACCCCGCGTGTGCCAGCGGGCGGAACTGAGCAGTCCGCCTAATCCCTGCAGGTCGGCGTGATTGCTGATCCGCCAGAGGATCAGGTCAGGCGACCATCCCTTCGTCGGTCTGGATCAGCATCTCTTCGACCATCCGGCCGCCCGTCTCCGTGACAAGCATCTGGAGCGGCGTTCTCCCCGAGAAGCGCTGTTTCGGGTGCCGCATCCATTTCAAAGCCTTTTCCTCGCTCCCGAATACCGTCTGCGCCCGAGCCAGCACACGCGCTGCCCGAATCGCCCGGTCGGATTCCTCGCGCGACAGGCGCTCCTTGCGGCTCTGGCGATGCTTGAGCGTGCGCTGCGGGATAACGATCGAGTACACTTCCGTGCTGGTCAACCCGTGGCTGGTCATCACGCCCACCACTTTCGTCGAAACGCCCTCTTCCGCCAGCTTCACCAGATCCAGCTCGGACGACGGTTGAGCGCCAAGCCAATCCCCAACATGCTCAGCGACAAGTTCCATAATCTCTCTCAGGTACATTATGCCACATCTTTACCGGCAAAGTGTACCTTACGCTAGCACGTTACGGAAAGTCTGCGGACCGCCGGTATAGTTCGGGAAAACAGCCTTCAACGACCGGTTACCGAGGTGATTCAGCACCAGTTCGCCCAGCACGTCCCGAAAGTCGGTGGTAACGTCCAGGTCGCGCGCCTCGTAAAGTTGCTCCTGCGCGAGTCCCGGCCACTTCCCATAAACTTTGCCGCCCTTCACGTCGCCGCCCATCACGAACATACAGTTCGCGTGACCGTGATCAGTGCCGCGGTTGCCGTTCTCCTTGGCCGTCCGCCCGAATTCCGACATCGTCACGAGCACGACGTCGTCCATGCGATCGCCCAGATCGTGATAGAAAGCCGCGAGGCTCTGGCTAAAGTCCCCGAGAAGATTCGCCAGCTGCCCCACCGACGCGCGCGGGCCGATTTCGTTGACGTGAGTGTCCCATCCGCCGATATCCGCGAACGCGACCTCCACGCCCACGTTCGATTTAATAAGCTGCGCGATCTGGCGCATATTATCGCCGAAGCGCGAGCGCGGGTAATCCGCGCCCGTCGCCGGCTGGTACGGAGTCTTCTGGACCGATTGAATGATGGAAACCGCGTCGAACGTTTCCTTACCCGTGCCGTTCAGAATGGTATCGGAGCTGCCGGCATAAAGCGACTCCAGCGCCTTCGCGGCGATGTTGTCCTTCACCTGGAAGCTGTCGAGCTTTTCCACGGCAATTGCGCTATTGGCGCCCCGCATCGCGCGAGGCAGAGTTGCTCCCATGGAAACCGCGCGCACCGGCGAGATCTTTCCGCTCTCCGAAGGCAGCGCGCGATTCAGCCAGCCATCGTTGGTAGCTTTCAAGCCGGGCGTGCCGGATTCCATGTAATCCTGCGCGTCGAAGTGTGACCGGGTCGGATCGGGCGAGCCCGCCGCTTGAACGATCGCCAGTTTATGTTGATCGAAGATCGGCTTCAACGGCGCGAGCGCCGGATTCAGACCGAAGTGCCCGTCGAGATCGATCGCGCAGTCGGCCTTCTCCAGGCCCACCGTTCCCGGACGCGGAATGGCAATGGTCGGCCGCAGAGCGTAGTACCGCGGATCGCCGTGCGGGACCACGATATTCAATCCATCGGCTGCTCCCCGCTGGAAGATAGCGACGAGGATCTTCTTGCGTTGCGTGGGGGCATCCTGCGCGTACAGGGCGCGCTGGAGCCAGATGGGGGCGGAACCGATACCGACCATCGCGAGGCCGGCGTTCTTAAGGAAGATGCGTCGTGAAGAAGCCATCGAAGTTTACCTCTTTTGGAAATCGGGAGAGCCAAGTGCCAGCCCGGCAACCAAAGCCGCGGGCGGAGTCTTGCCGGATTGATCGGCAAGCCCCTGCGCAATCACTTTGCGAGAGATGTCCGAAAGATCCGTCATCAATAAAGTTCTAGCCATCAGCATCGGATCGTCTGCGGGAAACTTAGCGAGATCGACCTTCACACCGGGAACCTTGTTGTTCGTTAGGGCGAGCGCGAAGTTCATGCGCGCCAGCAGCGCCGCGGAGTTCACCCACTCGCCGCTCTTATTGGAGTAGCCGGTCGGCTCCTGCTTTCGGTAAAGCGGCTCGCCCAGCTGGTTCAGCTGTTGTGTCAGGGCAACTGTGATATCGACATCGCCACCTGTCGCACGCAGGGAACTGACCACCATTTCGAACGGCGTCTTCACCTTGGTGCGGTACGTTTCACGGGAAAAGAAATCGGGGGAATCGAGCATCGTCTTCATGGTCGCGCGAAGGTCGCCGTCGGTGGCTGTGAAAGTCGCCGCCATGCGCTCGACCAGCGCGGCAGAAGGATTATCCGAAACGAACCGGATCGCCAGGCTCTTTGAGATGAAACGCGCGGTGGACGGGTGATGAACCAGAATATCGAGCACCTGCAATCCGTCATTCATCCCGCCGTTCGCCGCGATCTTGTGGCCAAGTACAAGTTTCTCGCTTTGATCGTGAGCACGTTCGTTGAACTGGAAGCTGGCGCTGCCGCGGACATCGCGGATGGTCCAACCCGTGAAGCAGCGAGCCACTTCGGTGACATCCTTCTGCGTATAGCCGCCATCCACGCCGAGCGTATGGAGCTCCATCAACTCGCGGCCGTAGTTTTCGTTCAAGCCGCGGTTGCTCTTTTTCGGACCGCCGCCCATGCGCGTGTCCGGGCCGACGGACTGATTGTTATCCAGGTAAAACAGCATGGCCGGGCTCTGCGCTGTCGCCAGCAATAGATCCTTGAAATTTCCCAGAACATGCGGGCGGATTACGTCGCGCTCATATGTGGTCACCATGTATCGATCGGCGCCCTTGTCCAGATAAACATTGAAGTGGTTGTACCAGAAGTCCGTCAGAACCTCTTCGAGCTGGCGGTTGCTGTACACGGCGCGATAAATCTTCCCGGAGAAGAGATCCTGGTTCACCACCTGTTGTGGGCCGTTAAACATCTGAACCTTGCGCCGTAGATCGGGAGACGACGCCATTAAGAGTTGCTGCCGCTTGGGACCGCGCATCGCGCTCAAGAGCTCAAACTGCTGCCGCTCCGGCAAGGACTCGATCAGCGCCACTTTTTCCGGGCCCGTACCATTCATTATCGTGTTGCGCTGGCTCTCGGAAAGGGCCGCCGCGACCTGCTCCATCGAGTTTACCGGCTCGTCCATGTTCTGGTCCTGTTTGCCCGCCGCTTCCGCCGACATTCTGGCTTTGTACCTTTCGACCAGCTTGGTGACCATATACTGCGTCCGGGCGTCGGCGGGGTACGGAGTGCGTCCATCGGCGATCGCCTTGATAGCCTGGTTCGAAGGATACTTGTCCGCCATCTCCTGCGTACTCATGCGCAGTGTATCGAGCGGCGCCATTTTGGCCTCCAGCACCGGATTCTCGGCGATGTCCTCGGGATGAAGCTGTTGACTGATAAACTTCTCAACACCCATCTTCTTCACCGCTTCTATATCGCCCGGGCGTGGGCCGAACGTAAGCCGGCTCAGAACATGAAGCACTTTTTCGTCGGGCGAAATCTGGGGGACTGACACAACCGCAGCCGGTACTTTCTTCTTCTTTGCGGCGAAAATGGCGGGAGCCGTGAAGCTCGCAAGGATCAGCGCCGAAAGTGCGGCAATACTGCCTTTTCTCTGCATAGAGCGGTTCCTTCTCTGACTAATTGTTTAAACGCTACAGCAAACCCATTAGTTGCGGTCCTTAGATTAACGTATTTTCACTAGTTTTGCATGCCCCCTTCGGCCGATGCGTTGCTAAACTCGACACATTCAGAGGGATTCCGGCACAAGC
>JAOAPQ010000748.1 GCA_025462965.1 Bryobacterales bacterium | reverse complement strand
CCACGGTTTTCGGGAATTGCGCACCCTTCATCTGCGTGCCGAAATAGGTATCCCCGCCGGGAGCCGTCAACGTCGCTTTCACGTTCCGCCAGGACACGATCTCCGGATGGGTCTTGTTAAACTCTTCATCCTTGGCGATGTCTTCCTGGCTGAGCTGGGTCACGCTCTTGATCGAGAAACCCTCGGGCGGGAAGGGCGATTTCGCGGCCGCTGCCTTCAGTTCGTCCAGACCCTTATCGTCCCCGTGAAAGCCCACATACGTTTTCTTGAGGTAAGCGTCGGTATCCTTCTGGCCTTGCGGGTTCAACGCGCCAGGCCCTGTGATGACCGCCGCGCGGGCGAACTGGTAGAGAGCCTCGGGCGTCCGCTGGACCTTCCGTTCGGAGGCGATCGCCGTACCAAGCAGGTACGCGGTCGCCGCATCGTTCGGATTGGCTTCGAGCATCTTGTGATACTCCGCTTCGGCCGCCGGGTAATCCTTCTTCTGCATCGCGATATTGGCGAGGCTGCGGTGAGCCAGCGTGATAACGTCGCTCTTGGCCTTGGCCCAATCTTCCGGCTTCACGGATGCCATCTTGATGTCCGGCGCAAACAATGTGTCGGCCTTTTCCAAGAGTGCCTGGTCCGCCTTTTCGGCCGAGGCCAATTGATCCGGTGTCGCGTTCGGCTGCAGGCCTAAACCCGCCAGCCCCGAAAGCGTCTGCACGTAGAAGAGATTCCTCTCCTCTTTGAAAGCCGTATCCGGATATTTCTGCGTCCACTGATCCAGCAGCGCCAGCTTCTTCGCCGGATCCTTCTCACTGGCAATGCTGCTATAAAGATCGGATTCAGCCTGATCTTTCGCTGTCTTCGGTTGCTGGGCCATGGCCAACGCTGCCACCAGCAACACCCCTAGAACTGTTTTCAAAATTCGATGATACACTTGCCTCTCCCTAATTTTCCCCGACTGATTGGACACCGCAGGCTGATTGGAACCGGTCACTTGCGGAGTATAGCCGAACCACTGGGTGCCCGCAACTAAGTGACGTCGCCCCCAAGCGTTAAGTTCCCGGGGTCCCTTCTGGTACACTTTAACCGCCATTCCCCACATGCGTTTTTTGGACCTCGGTGTCATCCTTCTCTACCTGCTGGGCGTCACCTGGTTCGGCGCGCGGTTCCGGCGGGAACGCCAAACGTTAAAGGATTACTTCCTCGGCGGCCGGAACGCTCCCTGGTGGGCCATCAGCCTTTCTATCGTCTCCGCGGAAACCAGCACCCTGACGATCGTCGGCACCCCCGCACTTGCGTTCGGCGGAAATTTCGCCTTCCTGCAGGTAGTCATGGGCTATCTGCTCGCGCGCGTCGTCATCTCGGTGATCCTGCTGCCGCAATACTTCCGGGGTCAGATGTTCACTGCCTACGAGCTCATGCAGCGCCGCTTTGGAACGCGTATCCGGAAAGTTACGGCCTCTACCTTCCTCGTGACCCGGGCGCTCGCGGAGGGGGTGCGCGTGTTCGCAATCTCCATAGTAATCTCAATTATTCTCGGCACGGGTGAGCTGGCCTCGATTCTCGTAATTGTCGGCCTCACGCTCTTTTACACATTCGAAGGCGGCATGACCGCGGTCATCTGGACGGACGTGATCCAGATGGGCATGTACGTTGGTGGCGCCATTCTCAGCTTTTTCATCATCCTGGGCAAGGTGCCGGGGGGATGGACGCACGTGGTCGAAACGGCGCAGGCCGCGCATAAGTTCCAGGTGTTCGATTTTTCGTTCGCCCCTACCGCCGCGTTCTTCGCGAAGCCGTACTCATTCTGGGCGGGCGTAATCGGCGGCTGTTTCCTGACCAGCGCCAGCCACGGCACCGATCAGTTGATTGTCCAGCGCCTGCTCAGCGCGCGCACCTTGGGCGAGAGCCGTCTCGCGCTGTTTTCGAGCTGGGTTGTCGTGTTCGTCCAGTTCACGCTGTTCCTGATGATCGGCGTTCTTCTCTGGGTCTATTTCCAGGATCTCCATCTCGCCGCACCGAAGCCGCTCGACCGGCTCTACCCCCGTTTCGTTTGGGAGAATGTCCCGCGCGGCCTCGCGGGACTTATCATGGCTGCTATCCTTGCCGCCGCCATGGCCAACCTGAGTGCCGCGCTCAATTCACTCGCCTCGACAACCGTGGTCGATTTCCTGCGCCCGCTCCTGCCGAACCAGAGCGACGAGCGGTCCTTGTGGCAGGCGCGCATCGCTACGGTCGTTTGGGGCGTGGTCCTAGTGGCGATCGGCCTGGTGGCGAGCCATTGGGGCTCGGTGCTCGAATCCGGTCTCTCCATCGCTTCGGTCACACTAGGCATTCTCCTAGGCGTCTTCCTGTTGGGATGCCTGACGAAGCGCACAGGCGAGCGGGCGGCCATCACCGGCGTTCTGGCCGGGCTGGCCGTGATCCTTTATGTAAAATTCGCGACCACCATCGCATTCACCTGGTGGGTGCTCATCGGCTCCTCCGCTACTTTTATCACCGGCTATCTGGCGTCCTTTGTTTTCCGGGAGACTATACATGACTGAACTGAAAAGGGAACTGGGTCTCTGGAGCGCGGTCGCTATCGTCGTCGGCACAGTGATCGGCAGCGGTATTTTCCTGGTCCCCAGGACCATGGTGAACAATGTTGGAACTGTCCCCTGGGTTTTCGCCGTCTGGATCGTCGGCGGCCTGCTTTCGCTGGCCGGGGCTCTGACCTACGCCGAGCTGGCGGCTATGCTTCCGGAAGCGGGAGGAGAGTACGTATATCTGAACGAGGCTTACGGCCCTGTCTGGGGATATTTGTATGGATGGACGCAGATGTGGGTCGCAAAAAGCGGATCGATCGCGACGCTGGCGACGGGTTTTTTCTATTATCTGGCGAATTTCTGGCCGGGACTCGAAACAGTTGTGTGTCATTTCCCACTATTAGGTGATGGCGGCGCTCCACTCGAAATCCGCGAAGGTCAGTTTTTTGCGACAGCTCTCATTATGGGTCTCGCCATTTTGAACTATTTCGGCGTTAAAGTCGGCGGCAATGTCCAGGTGGTCGTTACGGTGGCCAAAGTCGGGCTCATCGGATTCATCATCGTGGCGGGTATATTCTTCGCCCCGGGCGCGGCGCCGCACGCGAGCGCACCGGTAGCCAGTCTCACGGTCGCGGGCTTTGTCGCCGCGCTGGTTGCCGCGCTATGGGCTTACGATGGCTGGAATAACGTTGGGATGGTGGCGTCGGAAGTGAAAGATCCCCGGCGTAATTTGCCGCTCGCTCTGATCTGGGGAACGGCGGCCGTGATTGGCATCTACCTGTTGGCGAATTTCGCGTATTTTCACGTTCTTAGCAGTGCGGAAGTGGGGGCGAGCAACCGCGTAGCGGCGGAAATGATGCGCCGTATACTGGGCCCGGCCGGCGCGAATGCCGTTGCCGTGGCCGCCATGATTTCCATCTTCGCGGCCCTTAACGGATCGATCCTCACCGGCTCGCGGGTACCGTACGCGATGGCTCGCGACGGCCTTTTTTTTCGTTCCATGGCGAAGGTAAATTCCGAGCATCATACGCCCGGCACCGCAATCCTCGGACTGAGCGCCTGGGCCGCAATCGTCGTATTCTCAGGACGTTACGACCAGCTGCTTACCTTCGTTATCTTCGCGAGTTGGTTGCTGTATGGGATGACCACCGCCGCCGTGTTCGTCCTCAGAAAAAAGCGGCCTGAGCTGAATCGCCCGTATCGGACGATCGGCTATCCCTGGGTTCCCGCTCTCTTCGTCGTTGCCGCCCTGCTGATCGAGGTTGTGACCCTTATTCATTCCCCACGCGAGAGTTTCATGGGAATCGCATTGATTCTGGTGGGTTTGCCCTTTTATTTCGTTTGGAAAAAGCGCAATCCGGGTTCAATGCACTAGTACCAAGTCGCCCATGTTGTTCCAAATTCAGAACCAATCTGTTGCAATTTTCGCGTATGTAGAGTAAATAATCGTAGTGGGCCTGAAATTATGGATTTCGTTCTGTTTTTGGAACGGCATCCGTAGATTATCCGGAGACGAGAGGGGAAACCATGGACATAAGCAAGATCCTGGCCGATCTGCGCCAGGAACGTGAACAACTGGAAGAGGCTATTCTGAGCCTGGAACGTTTGGCGATGGGACGCGGACGGCGGCGCGGCCGTCCTCCGTCATGGATGAGCGGTGTCGAGCCGGCGAGAAAGCGCGGCCGTCCGTTAGGTTCGAAGAACAAAAATACTTCGCAATCCGCCAAGGCTTCCTCGGCGGTGGTGTGACGGGGTCATCGTATTCAGTACAGCAAATATTTATCCCGCAAGACCTTGAACCGGTCCAGCGCGGCTGCCTCACCGCGTAGCGCGAGGACCGGATCGTTTTGCTCCGTGAGGGAACGAAGAAATGCCCCGCTGCCGATCAGTTTCCGGCTTGTCTCCGGATCGATCTTGCCTGGATAGAGTTTCCGGACAGCGCTCATCACCTCCGCTCCCAACCGGCTCGAATCGAAAGCATCCCTGTCCGTGATCACGAAACGGACGCCTTCGATCATCTTGCCCTTGTAATTGGAAGCGTTCGGCGTGAACTGCACCGGGTATACTCGAATACCGGGTATTCGGCGCGCATCCAGGTACAGGGCAAGTTCCCGTCCTTTAAAGAAGTCCGCCCCGATCACCTCGAAGGGCGAATCTGTCCCGCGTCCCACGGAGTAATTTGCCGAGTACTCGAGCATCGCGAGACCGGGATACAATAACGCCTCGTTCAGATTCCGGATATTGGGCGAAGGGTCCACCCACGGCAGATTGGTCGCGTCGAACCAGTCGTTGCGCCGCCATCCCTGCATGGAAACTACCGTTAAATCAGCGCTGATTTTATTCTCGGCGTTAAACATTCGCGCCAGTTCGCCAACCGTCATCCCGTGCCTCAGCGGCAGCGGGAAATATCCCACAAAGGACAGTTGATTCGCATCCAGCATCGGCCCTTCCACATGTGTGCCCGTAATCGGATTCGGCCGGTCCAGGACGTAAAAAGGAATATGCGCCCGGGCGGCCTCTTCCATCGCGTAAGCCATCGTTGAAACATAGGTGTAGAATCGCGCCCCGACGTCCGCGATATCGAACACCAGCACGTCGACGCCGCGCAGGCTTTCAGCGGAAGGTCTGCGATTCTTCCCCTCATAAAGACTCCACACTTTGATTCCGGTTCGCGCATCGTTGGTGCCCGCGACCTCCAATTTGTCTTCAACCCCGAGAAGGCCATGCTCCGGAGAAAACAGCGCGGTGACTTTCACTCCGGCCGCAATCATCCGATCCAGATTGCGCCGCCGCTCACGGTCGATACCCGTGTGGTTAGTGATGAGACCAACGCGCTTTCCCTGCAACTCCCGGAACTTTCGCTCTTCCCACACATCCAGCCCGGTCAGTGTCGGGTGGACAGGCGCGTCCGCCTCCAGTGCGGCCGCGACAATGGTCGCCACCTTCCCGCGCAACACCGTAATTGGCTTGCCCCTGCTCGGATGCACAGCATTTGCCAGCAACACCACGTAGGTCTCCGAGATCGGATCGATCCAGATCGAAGTTCCGGTAAATCCCGTATGTCCGAACGAGCCAATCGGAAATAATTCGCCGCGATTCCCGGATAAGGGCGAATCGATATCCCACCCCAGCCCGCGTACGGCGGTGTTTCCGAGAGGACTATTGCGCGACGTGAACTTCGCGATCGTCAAGGGGCTGAACAGCCGCGCGCCATTCGCTTCGCCCCGGTCGAGTATCATCTGGCAGAACCGGGCCAGATCGTCAGCGGTGGAGAACAGCCCGGCGTGCCCCGCAACGCCGCCCATATAACGGGCGGTCGGGTCATGCACAATGCCGCGCAGCACCTCACCGGACGCAAGTTTTTCCGTCGGCGCGATGCGCGGGCGCAACGTCGCGGGCGGCTGGAACATGGTATCCGTCATCCCCAGCGGCTCAAACAGAATCTCATGGGCGAATTCCGGCAGTGTTTCTCCGCTCAGGCGGCGGACGATTTCCCCGATCAGAACGAAGTTGATATCGCTATATACGAATTTGACCCCGGGCGGTCCCGCCGGCGGGTCGTGCAGGGCCTTCTGAATGCCGGTTTCGTAGCCGCTCCATGGCGGTTCCAGATCCAGATCCGGACGCAGCCCGGAATAATGGGTCAGCAAATCGCGGATCGTGATTTCGGAACTCCCATTTTGAAATTCCGGCAGATAGTCCGTGACTTTGTCGTCGATGCGCACCTTGCCCTGTTCGAAGAGCTTCATCATGCTCGAAGTGCTCGCTACCACTTTGGTCAACGAGGCGCAGTCGAAAATGGTGTCCACGGTCATTTTCTCGACTGCGGGAACCAGTGCCCGGTTGCCGTATGCCTTGCGATGAATGACTCGTCCGTCATGTCCCACAACCAGCACCGCGCCCGGCAGCTTCTTCTGCGCGATGGCCAGGTTGATCGCTGCGTCGAGGTCCGGCAAGGCCGGGAATGTCTGCCCGAAGGCGACACTGGCCGCGACGGCGGCGAGCACGAACAATTTCATACGGGCATGGTAGCAAGGCGCTGGGGCGCGGGGACTCGACAGCGCGGTAAGCTACCGACATGCGGGTCGAGACTCGAGTGCCTGTCGAGGAGTACCTCGCTTCGACTTACGAGCCGGACCGCGAGTACCTCGATGGTGAAATAGTCGAACGAAATATTGGGGGGTCCGATCACGCGGGTTTGCAAGGACTGCTTCTGGGTTGGTTATTCAGCCGCCGCAAAGAGCTCGGCATTCACGTGTTCCCGGAGCTTCGTATCCAGGTGACTCCGACCCGCTTCCATGTCCCTGATATCGCTGTGATAACCCGGAAGATAAGCGGCAGGATCTTGCGCGAGGCCCCGTTCATTTGCGTTGAGATTCTATCCCCGGAAGATCGGGCGGGCCGTCTGGAATCGAAAATCGATGACTACCTGAATTTCGGCGTGGCCCATATCTGGGTAATCGACCCCTTGCGGCGCTGCGCCTGGATGTTCGGCAGGGACGGCAAGCGTGAGGCGGTTACGATACTGACGGCTGTTGAACCTACGATCGAGCTTCCAATCGCAGACCTTTTCCGGGAACTGGACGAAACGGTGGAGTAGGCCTCAGCCCATATTTCTCTTTAACTGCCCGGAAGCCGCAAAGGTACCAAGGTGCCGGGGCGCGGAATCCCGCGGCCGCTCACGCCCCCATGCCATCAAGAGCGCAAGAAATCATCCGGATCAATTCCCGCCTGTCTTAAAATCGCCCGCAACGTCCCTTCAGGCATATCGCCCGGATGGTTAGGACTGTTGTATAGCGATTCGTCCCTGGATTGAACCAGACTTCATGGCTGCCGGCGGCTTGCCGGTCGAACGCAAAACCGCACGCTTTCAACTTCCGCACGATCTCTCTATATCTGAAGCCTGCGAGGCGGCCCATTCAGGCTGCGATTACTATCGTGTAGTCCCGGCGGTCATTTGTCGTCGGCAGGTTCGGAGCGCCGTCGCGCTCGCGCTGCGCTTCAATCAGCTTTCGAGCGACGTCCCGCGCGATGTCAAGCGCCTCAGCAACGGTTCGCCCCTGTGCTACTAGCCCCGGGAGTTCGTCCGAGGTCGCAAGGAAAAGGCCTTCCGGCAATTGCTCGACTTGTATCCGAATCGCCAGCTCCATACAAACTGATCCTTGCATTCACGCGGTATTTCTCTTCAACTGTCCGCAAGCGGCAAAGATATCCCGCCCTCTGGGCTTCCGGACGAAACACGGCAGGCTGCGACGTACGATCGTCTGGAAACTGTCCACCCGTTCCGGCGACGGCGTCTGAAAGTCGATCCCCGGACCCGGATTGAGCGCAATCAAATTCACCATGCAATCCAGATTTCCCAGTAGACCCACCACTCGCCGCGCGTCCGCATCGGAATCGTTCACGCCGCCCAGCAGCACGTACTCAAACGTCAGCTTTTCCCAAACCCGCACGGGATAGGCGCGGCACGCTTCGATCAAATCCCGCAGATGATATTTCCGCGTGATCGGCATCAACTGCTGCCGCATTTCCTCGGTCGACGCGTTCAGTGAAATCGCCAGCTTCGGCCGCACCGCCGCGCGGCCCATCTCTTCCATCTTCGGAATGATTCCCGAGGTTGAAAGCGTAATCCGCTTTTCGGATATCGCCGCGCCTTCGGGATCCGCCAGCAGTCGCGTCGCCTTCAGGACGTTTGGCAGATTGAGCAGCGGCTCGCCCATACCCATCATGACGATGTTGAATTTTGCGGCGCCATCCAGCAGCCCGTTCTCGCGAGCTACGTAGAGAACCTGTCCCACGATCTCGCCCGCCGTTAGATTGCGCTCGAGCCCCATCAGCGCGGTCATGCAGAAGCGGCAATCCACCGGGCAGCCCACCTGGCTCGAGATGCAAACCGTGTCTCGGCCCTCTTCGGGCATCAGCACGGTCTCGACGGTCTTTCCGTCATGGAGCCGTAGCAGATACCGCAGCGTCCCGTCCACCGACTCGTAGCGCTTTTCCACGCACGGCATTCCAACCTCATGCGAAGCGGCGAGCTCCGCGCGCAGTCCTGCCGGCAGCGTTGAGATCTGCACCAGGTCGCCGACCTTCTGCCGATACAAAGCTTTGTAGACTTGTTTGGCCCGGAAAGGGGCCTGGCCCGGCCCCAGAACTTCGCGGATCTCGCTAAGTTCCATGCCGAGAATGGGTTGGGACATCCTTACCTCCAGACTAACACGCGGTTATGCCAAACTAAGGAAAGCGCATGCGAAAGCGGCTGATCTACGGCTCGGGAGTCGCATTCCTCGTTCTGCTCGTCGGCCTCGTCGTCTGGCAGGGTTCCCTCAACTATGGCGTTTACCGCCCGGAAGATACCGCCCAAACAGTAATCCTCTGGGCCGTTTCCACACTCATCTTCCTGCTCATGGCCACGCTGGGCTTCATGCTGGTGCGAGACGGCGTAAAGCTCTTCGTGGAGCGCCGTTCTAATCGGGCAGGGTCACGGATCAAGACCAAGCTCGTCATTGGCGCTCTCGCGCTCAGCATCATGCCGGTCCTCTTCATGCTCTTTTTCAGTTTCACGGTCATGAGCCACAACCTGGAGAGATGGTTCACTGAGCCGGTCGATATCCAGCGCGCCGATTTCATCCAAATCGCCAACGCTCTCACCCGCGAGCTGCAGGACAAGGTGAATGCCCAGGCTGCACTGCTGGCGTCCCTGCCGGAGACGCGTCTCCAACTCGCCGGCGGCAAGGTTGACGCCGACTATCTCAAACGCTTTTGCGATGAGCAGAAAATAGCCGCGGCCTCCGTCCAAGCGATGAATTCTCCCGTGCCCATCGCCTCCTGCGGAACGATGCCGCGTGACTATGCGGTCGGCCGGCACGCGGTCTACTGGGCAGCCCGCGAGATTGGCTCGGTCCGGGCCGTTACACAGGTACCCATTGACGTGCGCGCGATACGGCAGGAAATCGAAAGGTACAACGCCGATTACCTGAAGATCAAAGCCACCCAGCATGCGATTCGCCAGCACTACATGTCGCTGCTTTGCCTCATCTCGCTCTTCATCGTTTTCATTGCCACCTGGATCGCGCTTTTCCTCTCCAAACAGATCAGCGTCCCCATCGCGGCTCTGGCGAATGCGGCGCAGGAAGTCGGCCGCGGCAATCTCGCATACAGGGTTCAGGTGGGAGCGAATGATGAACTGGCGGGCCTCGTACTCGGCTTCAATCGCATGACCGAGCAGTTGGAGGGAAACGCCCGGGAACTTGACGCCCGCCGCCGCTTCACCGAAGCGATCCTCGAAAATATTCCCACCGGTGTCATCTCCATGTCTGCGGACGGCGGAATCCAGCGTGTGAACCGCGCCCTGCGCGGCATCCTTCCCGCCGAACTCGTCGCCAGCGCGACCCGCCTGGAGGATCTCTTCCCACGTGAAGATGCCGCGGAGATCCGCTACCTGATGAAGCGCGCCCGCCGCACCGGCATCGCGGCACAGCAGCTCGATCTAAAGTTCGGCTCACAGACGCTGCACCTGGCGGTAACTGTTTCCGCGCTGGAAGATCGCTCGTCATCCGGCTTTGTCATGGTGATCGAGGACACCAGCGACCTTCTTCGAGCGCAGAAGGCCGCTGCCTGGAACGAAGTCGCGCGCCGCATCGCTCACGAGATCAAAAATCCCTTGACGCCCATCGGGCTCTCCGCGGAGCGCATCCAGAGACAGCTCGATCGAACGACCCTCCCTGCCGATATCGCGCGCATCATTCGCGAATGCACCGGAACCATCGTCAACGAAGTCCAGTCCGTAAAAAGCCTGGTGGACGAGTTCTCGCAATTCGCCCGCTTCCCCGCGCCGCAGCCCGTCACCTCTTCCCTGAACTCCATCGTCGAGAGCGCGCTCGCCGTTTTCTCCGGCCGCCTCGACGGCATCGAAATCCGGACCGATTTCGCCCCCTCGCTTCTGCCCGTTTTAGTCGATCGCGAACAGTTCAAGCGGGTTGTCGTCAACCTCATCGACAACGCGGCGGAAGCCATGCAGGATTCGCCACTGCGCCGTCTGCACATCATCACTCAGCCGGGCCCGGCCGATTCGGTGGAACTCGTGATCGCCGACACGGGGGCCGGCGTCTCCGGGGAAGACAAGGAAAAATTGTTCGTCCCGTACTTCTCCACCAAGGGCCGGGGCACCGGACTCGGACTCGCCATCGTGAACAACATCCTCTCGGACCACAACGCCCATATACGCGTGGAAGACAACAGCCCGGCCGGCACCCGCTTCACCATCGAAATACCGACCGAGGAGATGACCTCGGACGCGGCCCCCGGCGATCTCGTCGCCGGCGCCCTTACGAAACAATGAAATCCCGCATCCTCATCGTGGATGACGAACCGGGTATCCGGCTGTCACTCGCCGGCGTGCTCGAAGACGACGGCTATCGCGTTGATTCCGTTGACACGGCGGAAGCCGCCCTCGCTGCGATTCCGCAGCAACCTTACGACCTCGTGTTTCTCGATATCTGGCTCCCCGGTCTCGATGGGCTTGAAGCGCTCTCCCGTATCCAGGAGATCCCCTTTGCGGACCGCCCGCAGGTCATCATGATTTCCGGGCACGCCTCCATTGAATCCGCCGTGCGCGCGACCAAGATCGGCGCCTTCGATTTTCTCGAAAAGCCTCTCTCGCTCGACAAGCTATCCATCGTCACCAAGAACGCGTTGGAACAGCGCCGCCTGCAACTCGAAAACAGCCGTCTCCGCACCGACACGTCCTCGAAGTACCGCATCATCGGCGAAAGCATTCCCATGAAGGCGCTTCGCCAGCAGCTCGCGCTGATGGCGGGCACGAACGGCCGCGTTCTCATCTATGGCGAGAGCGGCACGGGAAAGGAACTTGTCGCGCATGCGATCCACTCCATGAGCCCGCGCCACGCGAACGCGTTCATCGAAGTGAACTGCGCGGCCATCCCCGAGGAGCTCATCGAGAGCGAGCTTTTCGGCCACAGCAAAGGCAGCTTTACGAGTGCGCATGAGACCAAGGCCGGCAAGTTCCAGAAGGCCGACACGGGCACGATCTTTCTGGACGAAGTCGGCGACATGAGCCTTCGGACGCAGGCGAAGGTTCTTCGCGCTCTGGAAGAGCAGCGCTTCGAGCCCGTGGGCGCGCATGATTCCATTCAGGTGGATGTGCGCGTGGTGGCGGCCACGAACAAGAATCTGGAGGAGGAAATAGAGCGCGGCAATTTTCGCGAGGACCTGTTCTATCGCCTCAACGTGATTCCCTTCCATGTCCCGCCGTTGCGGGATCGCCTGGAAGATGTTCCGCTGCTGGCCGATTACTTTCTGCACGATTTCACCACCAGCTACGGCCGCAAACCGAAGGAAATGACGCCGCAGGCCTACCAGGTGTTGCAGGAGCACCACTGGCCCGGCAATGTCCGTGAACTGCGCAACCTGATCGAGCGTATCGTGATCCTGAATCCGCAGATCCGCGTGGATGCGCGGCACATTCCGCTAACTACGCCGAAGCGCGCGCCGTCCGACCGTCTCACCGACCGGTTCGGCAGCCTTCAGGAGGTTCGGGAAGCCGCGGAGCGCGAATACATTTTGAAGAAGCTCGAAGAGACGAACGGCAATGTGACGCGGACGGCTGAGCTGCTGGGACTTGAGCGCAGCAATCTTTATCGGAAAATGAAAACGCTTGGCATTGGTCCGAAAGAGTAAGCGGGGCCCCAGCCGCATGACAATACTCGCCTAAACTAAAAAGATCAATGGATGATGCCGCCCGGAAGAGCAGTGAACGCGATGGGCGGATTGCTTTTCTGGAGAATGAGCTCGCGGACACTCAGGCGCGCGAGCAGGATCTCAACGACTTTCTTGAAAATGCATTGTTGGGACTGCACTGGCTCGACGCGAACGGTGTCATCATCCGGGCAAATCAGGCGGAGCTGGAACTGCTTGGGTACTCGCGAAGCGAATATGTGGGTCGGAATATCGTGGAGTTTCACGCTGATCCGGTGGCAATCCGCGATATTCTGCGGCGGCTGACGGACAAGGAGACTCTGCGGAATTACGAAGCGTGGCTGCGGCACAAGGACGGATCGCTGCGCTATGTTCAGATCAGTTCAAACGTTCGCTGGAACAAGGGCGAGTTCGTTCATACGCGATGTTTGACGCGGGACATAACGGATCGCAAGCGGCGTGAACAGCGCCTCCTGACGCAAAATGGCGTGGGGCGCACACTTGCCTCCGCGTCCACGTTCGAGGATGCCGCTCCCGATTTGCTGGAACAGGTAGGCAGGCATCTGGGATTGCGCGCCGGTTACCTGTGGATTCGCGAGGGCAACCGTCTGCACTGCGCTGCTTCCTGGGCGGACGATGCCGAGCGATATCGCGGGTTTTCCGATGGATGCGAGGAATTTCCTTTCGACGATCCCATCGGGTTCCCGAGCCGCATCTGGAACTCGCGGGAACCACAATGGGTCACGGATCTCGCCGGCGGCCACGAATCTCCGAGCTGGAATTTGGCGGCGCGGCTCGGTCTGCGATCGGCATTCGGATTTCCCATCGTGCTGGGCGAAGAAGCACGGGCGGTCATGGAGTTCTTCACCGACGAACTTCGCGCCCCGGACAAGGAACTGCTGGAGATGACAGCCGCTGTCGGGCGTCAGATCGGCGAATTCCTGGAGCGAACGGAGGTGAGACAACGCCTCGCGGAAAGGGAAGAGAGCTATCGAGTGCTGACCGAAACGGCGTCGGACGGCATCGTGACAATCGACGGCGGCAGCAACATTCTGTTCGCAAACTCTCCGGCTGCGGAGATGTTCGGGTACACCAGGGAGGAACTGATCGGCTCCAACATGACGGTGGTGATGCCGGAGCGCCTGCGCGACACTCATTTAGCCGCAGTCTCGCATGTTGTAGCGACCGGGGAACGCCATCTGCATTCCTGGCGGATTGTGCAGCTTACCGGGCTACACCGGCACGGCTATGAGTTTCCGCTGGAGGTATCGTTTGGCGCGTACTGGCAGGGGTCGAAACCCGTTTTCGTCGGAGTGCTGCGGGACACCACCGAACGCACGCGGCTGGAAGAGGGGATGCGACAGGCGGCGAAACTGGAGAGCCTGGGCGTGCTGGCGGGCGGAATTGCCCATGACTTCAATAACCTCCTTACGGGTATTCTGGGAAACATCAGCCTTGCTGATGAGATGTTGCCCGGGGACCACCCTGCCAAACCGGCGCTCGAGGACGCTATGGAGGCGAGCGAACGCGCCTCCCACCTGACTCGTCAAATGCTGGCGTACGCGGGCAAGGGGAAGTTCGTGGTTCAGCCGATCGATATATCGGAACTGGTGCGCGAAATCAGCGCGCTGGTTAGAACATCCATTCCGAAGCATGTCGCGATCCGGCTCGACCTCGGCGCGTCTTTGCCTCCGGTGGAGGCGGATAGCGCACAACTGCAGCAACTGGTGATGAACCTTGTGATCAACGGAGCCGAGGCGGTTCCCGCGGACCGGCGGGGAATTGTGCTCGTCACAACGCGGCTGCAGAAAGTGAGCGACTCCGGAGAGGCGGAGCCGGGAGCCTATGTGGCGATCAGCGTTCAGGATAACGGCAGCGGCATGGACGACGCGACAAGGGCGAAGATTTTCGATCCGTTCTTCACAACAAAATTCACTGGCCGTGGATTGGGACTGGCAGCCGCATCGGGAATTGTGAAGGGTCACAAGGGCCTCCTGCGAGTCTTCAGCACGCCAGGGCAGGGAACTACGTTCAGGGTTCTGCTGCCCGCCGGGCGAGGGCGCGCGCAGGAAGTCCCGCCGGGCCGAACCGCGACTGATCTTAGCGGCCTCGGGACCATACTGGTGGTGGATGACGAGGAGATTGTACGCAAAGTTGCCGCGACAAGTCTAAGACGTTATGGGTACACGGTTGTGACAGCCGAAAACGGACGCACGGGCGTGGAGCAATTCCGCCAGACGCATTCAGACCTGGCGGCAGTGATTCTGGATGTGACGATGCCGGTGATGAACGGAGAGCATGCTCTGGCGCTGATGAAATCCATCAACCCGGCCGTTCCGGTGGTGCTGAGTAGCGGGTACAGCGAGGCCGAGGCGACGGTGAGGTTCGAAGGACAGGGACTCGCCGCTTTTCTTCAGAAGCCGTACACGGCGAAAAGACTGGCGGAGAAGATCAACGCGGTGCTGCGCGCACGAATCGACGCGGAAATATCCCGCGGGTCTTGAATCAGGCAGCCCACTGTTTTGCTGTGTCGGCGTAGTGGTTGCGCGCTTTCGACAGAATGTCACCAGCGAGGTCCGGTAGATTTTTGCGCAGCCAGAGGATGGCGGCTTCAGCGGGAAGGAGACGCGCGCTCCACCCGGCGTTTGCCCTGGAAATCTCACCCCGCAACCGCTCCGCCTCCGGGCCGAGTACCTCATGAATCGCCTTGTGCACGGCGCTCTCGAGATCCCTATCCGCGCCGGAGGGCATGAGGTGCGTGTGGTTGCAAAGCACGGCCTGCATGCGAGCGCTCTGGAGGTCGTCCCCGAAGACGTCGACGGGATACCCGCAGAACAGGGTGATGCCGCTCACGTGGAGCACTTTGTTCCAGCACTCTTCCAGCCGTATGGCGGCATCGAGGCAGCCCGCTTCCCAGAGAACGCCCACCATTTCGCCGTAAGCGCGGATGGAAGCGCCCGGGGCGCGCGGATGGACGCGGCGGAGTTCGTCATCGATGACTCGCTCGAAGAGAACCCGATCGGGCTCGCCGCCCACCATGAAACGGCTGAGCATCTCGTGTGCGTCATGAAAGACGAGTTGACCTTCGTTGCAGGCTTCGGCAACGTCGACACCGAGGCGCTCCAGGTGATCAGTGAGGCTCAGTCGGCGCTGCTGCGTACCGATGACGATTAGTCCATCGCCTCGGAGGAAGCCTTCCCAAAGGTAGTAACCGACGTTGCGGTTGAACAAAGGCTCGTCGGCCTTGTAGAACTGGACATAGTGGCTGCGCGGGTCCGCCTCATCGATGATTTGATTCGCAAGACTCACGTGGCGGACTCCTTTGCGGCCATGGCGAAGGCTACGGATTCAGTGTACTACGCACATCTTATGAACTTGCGCGATCCGGCAGCGAGTCTGGCGACCTATGCGTGCCCCTCCAGCCCCGCGTCTCGAAACATGTCGCTGAGTAGCAGCTACAGGCCCTCCGTCTGCACTGGGAATTTGGTCCGAAGGAGTAAGAGCGTGCGGCTCCATCCTGCCTTTTCTGGTTATTGCTTGTCGTTATCGCGGTTCTCGCCGTCGTCCCAGTTGCCGCGCGGGTCCTGATCATCGAGGGCTTCATCGGTCCGGGCGATCCATTGCGCGATCAGGTCGACGCATGCGGGGTAGCTGTAGTAGGCAGCGTGGATAAGCGCCGGGCTGTGCTCGAAGAGTTCCAGGATTTCGTCCGTTGCGAATGGTTGGGTGAATGCTTCGGTGAGTTCTGCAACTGTTCCGACGAGGCTCTTCTCCCGGGCGTTAAGGGCGTCGCGCTCGACGTCGGCGGGGAGCTCTTGAAAGTGGTAGAACTCCGCTTTTAAGAAGTCTGGTGCGAGGGAGGCGGCGGGGACATCGAGCGGATAACTGTTCGTGCCGAGCGCTGCTCGTCGCAGTAGGTGCCAGCCGTACTTGCGGAACCAGCGGGCAATGATTTCGCCGCGCACGGCGCTTGTGAATAAGTACGCGGCGTTCAGGAATCTTGCCGGGAGGCAGACCAATGCCTTCATTGATCCTGTGAGCAGAGCGGCGCACGCGGCAAGACTCAGGATTGCGAGGAGCATTACGACCCGAAGGACGGTGCCTACACCTCCCGCGGGGAAGAGCGTGTGCGTGACGATCACCGCGACGGTTGCGCTCCCTACGCTTAGGACGAAGCGGTTGTTCGACAGGCCGAATTGTCCTTTGCCGGCGATGTCCCGGCCAGGGTAGCGGATGCGGTCGGATTCGGCGATGACGTTCCGAAGTGCCTTGAACCACCGGGCGAACCTGCTCGGGCCTTCGGAGCGCGGCTGGTCGCTGCTCACCGTGTCGACGCGGTCGGCGAATGGATTGGCCATTCGGAAGGCCTGTGCGAGTAATTGAAAGACTTCGTCGCGTTTGCTGCCGATGACGAGCAGGCGTTTCCATTCCGGTGTACTCCCACCGGGCGGTTCTTGTAGAAGGAAGCTGAACGCGAGGAAGCCGATCACGACCATCCAGGCAAGGAGGATGGGAATCCACAACCACCGAAGCCCTGGCAGTGACGACACGATGTGTTTCCATGCAGGGATCATCACTGCCGCGATGACGGCGAGTGAACCGATGAGCTCTCGTTTGGATCGTCGCTCGTTGATGGGCACGCGTCCCGCGGGCGGTATGAATGGAGTTCCGAGGCAGACCAGACTGCTGTAGCCGTACTTCTCAATGGTGTAGTTGAGCGGGTCAGTCATGAGGTGCAATGCTTGCAGAAGGATATTCCCGCCGTGGCTATGCGCGACAATGTGGCAGGTCCAGCCTTTGCCGATCAAGTCTTGTAAGTACGTGGCGAAGGCTTGTGCCGCGATTGAGCGATCCGTCCACGTGTTGCGTCCGCTCCAGGAGAAGATCGGTTGCATTCCTCGAACGTGACCCCACGTTCTGGCGGGAGATCCGAGTGCGGCAAGCCGGGCATCGAGTGCAGTGCAGAACGCTGATCCTGGTTCGTACCACTGGCCTGTTCCTGGTTTTGGCGCGGCAAACGTGCCGTGCACGAGGATCACCGTTTGTAGTGTTCCGTAATCGATCATGTGGATCATAATGATTGGACCTCGCCAGGCGTCATCGAAGCGGATTCCGTGTAGAACGAGTCCGGCATGATCTCCGAGTCTCCCAAAATCGCCGCGGCTGCCGAAGTGCCGTACTGCCTGTTGATATCTCCCCTCGATGATCGTCTCTTTCACGTGCCCACGGCCCGCATATCGGCATTGACCTAACCGTTGTCCCGGGTCGATCGTCTATGGGAGCATAGTTCACGATTCCTATGCCGATCAAAGATGCTCACCCGCTCGAAGGCGAAATGCTCCAGGGCACGCTCGACCTGCTCATCCTCCAAACCCTCGTCGGCGGCCCCGCTCACGGCCACACCATCGCGCACGTGATCGAGCATCGCTCCGACGATGTCCTCCAAGTGGAGCACGGCTCTCTCTATCCCGCTCTCCACCGCCTCGAAGTTCGCGGCTGGATCGCCTCGTTCTGGGGAACCTCGGAAAACAACCGGAAAGCGCGATATTACCGTCTGACCGCAACCGGACGCAAACAACTGCGCGAGCAGGCGAGCCGCTGGGACCGCCTCGTCCACGCCGTCAATCGCGTACTGCGACCCGCCGAAGAGTAGTCCCGCCATGCAATGGAGCCGATTTCTCCGCCGGAGTGACTGGGATGACGAAAGAGCTCGCGAACTCGAAACCTATCTCGAAATCGAAACGGCCGACAACATCGCCCGTGGGATGTCCGCGGAAGAAGCGCGCTGCGCGGCAAGAAGGAAACTGGGCAATCCCACGATTGTCCGCGAGGAGATCTACCGTATGAACACCTTGGGATTTATCGAAACGCTCTGGCAGGATCTTCGCTACGGCTTCCGCGTGCTGCGCAAAAGCCCTGGCCTGACTCTTGTCGCGCTGCTCTCGCTCTCGCTCGGAATCGGGGCTACAACCGCCATTTTCAGCGTCGTCTACGGCGTCCTGATCTCCCCCTATCCCTATGCCAAGCCCGATCAGATTTGGGCTCCCGAACTTCGAAATGCCAAGAACCCGAGGCAGCGCGGCATGTTCCAGCACCTCAGCGAATATCTGGAAATCCGGAAACAGCCCGCCTTCTCCGCCGTCATGGGGACCAGTCCGGAGAACCAACTCCTCACCGGCGATCGCCCGCCCGAGAACTTCACCGCCGTCTCGGTCACCTCCAATGCGTTTGAGTTTCTCGGCGTGCCGCCC
>JAOAPQ010000729.1 GCA_025462965.1 Bryobacterales bacterium | reverse complement strand
CGCGTATACTTGGCTCTTGATGCCATCGCCCGAGGAGGAGATACAACTCAGGCTAGCCAGAATCGAAGCCAAACAGGATGAACTCCTATCGGAGATCAAGTGGCTGCTGCACACCCAGTCGGGTCTGGATTCAAGGCTGGCGCGTGTGGAAGACAGCATGGTGTTCCGCTCGCTGCGGGCCATCGGCCGGTTTTACCAAACGAAGATCGCGCGCAAGAAGGCGGGTGCGTCACGGGGTTATCCCGACTGGCGGTCGCGCGCGGGAATGGACGCGCCGCCGTCCGCCGTCCTGCGCACGCAACCGTTAATCAGCGTGCTCCTGAGCGTGCGGCAGCCGTCGCGTGAGCGCCTGGAGCGCTCGGTGCGCTCGGTGCAGGCTCAGACTTATCCGCAATGGGAACTGATTCCTGTCCTGGACCCTGCGGCGCCCGCATGGGCGCAGGAACATTTCGGAGACGCCCGAACTGCGTCCGGCGAATGGGTTGCGCATCTCGGCGAGAACGACTTTCTTTCGCCGGTGGCTCTTCAGCACTTTGCTGCCGCCGTGCAGAACTCCACGCCGGATCTTGTCTATAGCGATGAGGACGTGGTCGATGCAGCGGGCTCGCCGCTAAGGCCCGTATTCAAGCCGGATTGGTCTCCGGTGCTGCTGCGCCACGCCCCTTACACCGGTGGGTTGCGAATGGAGCGCGCCGGCTTTCGCGGTCAGCCATCGGCCGCCATTCACATCCCTCGCATTCTTTACCATGCGAGCGAGGCGGACTATGCGCTGCCGTCTCCGCGAACCCCCGCGAGGCCGCTCAGCTCACATCCACTGGTCAGTATTGTCGTCTGCACCAGGAACAGCTCTTTGCTCACCCGATGCCTGTAGGGAATCAGGAACAGAACGGACTATGAGCCGAGAGAAGTGGTGGTGGTCCAACATCTTGGCTCTTCGACTCCGGCCGGGGAAGCCTCCGTCGCCGATGCGATCCAACACTTCGGCGCGAAATGTGTGGCGTTCCCGGAGCCGTTCAACTTTTCGGAGATGAACAACCGCGGGTCTCGCGCCGCGTCCGGCGAACTCCTGCTCTTTCTGAACGATGACGTCGAGCCCATCGCCTCCGACTGGCTGGCGCGCATGGTGAGCCATCTCGAAGACCCTTCCGTGGGAGCTGTCGGCGCGAAGTTGCTCTATCCCGGCGGCGCGATCCAGCACGCGGGCATCGCGACATGGCTGATCGATGGAGCGGGCCACCCCGGGCGCAACCTGCTTGAAAGCGAAAACTGGCCATGGCTTCACTACACGCGAGAGGTATCCGCCGTCACCGGCGCCTCCATGTGCATGCGGCGCTCGGATTTCGAGAAGCTCGGCGGTTTCGACCCGGTCTTCCCGGTCAACTACAACGACGTGGATCTGTGCCTGCGACTCCGGGCCGCCGGTCTCTCCGTTATTCTCGACGCCAACGCCGTGCTGCGCCATGACGAGAGCCAGACCCGCCGTCCCGGCACCCGCTACGACGAGCGCCGGCTGTTCTTCCGCAGGTGGGGGCACGTGGTGGAGAACGTGGACCCGTACTACAGCCCTCACTTGGCTCAAAATAATGAGGACCTTTCGTTGGGTTACTTTCGATCGAAGTGAATCGGTTTGATCGGTACCGCAGTGTCCAGGATCCTCAGCTGAGCCTGTCCGTCGCCAATCAGCTTCATTTCGAATTTCAGGACTTCGTCCTCGTTTTTCTCCTCGAAGGTCAGCGTATCGCTTTGCAGTTTTGCGTTGAGGATGTGTGAAGGAGGCCTGTCTGAATTTTCGGTGGAATCCGGCTCTTGGAGGTCCCCGTTCCCGTCGACGATAATGCTGCAGGACTGTGTTTCTCCCGAGATCTGCGCACCGGCCTTCAGCCTGACGGTGCAAATCACCTTGTCCTTCAACTTCGCCTCCCAAGTGCCGGCGAACTTCTTTTGCGCCTCGGCGCCTTGTGCCGCGAGAGGAAGAGAGCTAAACAGGGATAGTAGGGCAATTATGAATAGACGCATGGCTTTGAGTGGTCGCAAACCGGTGACCGTTTGCAATATTCAACAGCCGGAAAGGGTTGGTGAGGGGAAATCGTGCGTGCCCGTCACATGTGAGCGAAACGGCCACACGACTCTACCTTTCCTTACTTTTCCTTGCACTAACGGCATACACAGATTTGTTACGCTGAACCCGTGAGGAAGGCGCTGATTACTGGGATCACCGGGCAGGACGGCAGTTACCTCGCCGAGCATCTTCTCGGACTCGGATACGAGGTGCATGGGTTGGTGCGGCGCGTTGCGCTCGAACAGCCGGACCAGCGTTTAGGGCGCCTCACTCACCTGGGCGAACGTGTGGTGCTGCACGCGGGTAGTCTGGAGAGTTATCCAAGTCTCTTCCAGGTGCTCAGCCGCTGCCAGATCGATGAGTGCTACCACTTGGCGGCGCAGAGTTTCGTGGCGGAGAGCTTCGCCGACGGCTTCTCCACCATGAACACGAACAGCAACGGCACGCATTATCTGCTGGCCGCGCTGCGCGAGCTTCAGCCGGGTTGCCGCTTCTATTTCGCCGGTTCCAGTGAAATGTTCGGCAAGGTCCGTGAGACGCCGCAGGTCGAAACCACCCCCTTTCATCCGCGCAGCCCCTATGGCATCAGCAAGGTCGCGGGCTACTACCTGACCCTCAACTACCGCGAGGCGTACCAGATGTTCTGCGTCAACGGCATGCTGTTCAATCACGAGAGCCCGCGGCGCGGCTTCGAGTTCGTCACGCGCAAGATCACGCACAATGTGGCGCGCATCAAGTTCGGGCTCGCTTCCGAGTTACGTCTTGGCAATCTGGAGGCACGCCGCGACTGGGGCCACGCGGCGGATTACGTCCGCGCCATGCACCTCATGTTGCAGCACTCCGAGCCCGACGATTTCGTGATTGCGAGCGGAGAAACGCATTCCGTCCGCGAGTTCTGCGAATTGGCCTTCGCCGAAGCCGGGCTCGACTACCTGGATTTCGTCAAGGAAGATCCCACTTTCTATCGACCGGCTGAAGTGGACCTGCTCGTCGGGAATGCCGCGAAAGCGAAGCGAGTACTGGGCTGGCAGCCGGCGTATTCATTCCGCGAACTGGTAAGCCAGATGGTGGCGCACGATCTGGAATTGGCGCAACGCGGCGCTATGGCCGAGATGTTTTTGTAAGTTGCTCCGATAGGGGCGTGGAGGAGACACGCTGTCCCACCGCCACATACCCGCAAGCCACCACCACCAGAAATACCGTGAGCACCTCGGTGTCGCCCAGATTCACTTCTCCCAATCCGCTGACCACGATCGCGATTACCGTCGCGATTCCGCCTTGCAACAGGAAACGCTCATTGCTTCGCCCCGGCGGCAGCGTCCGCAAGCGCCGGAAGAAATCCCAGACCACCATTCCGAGCAGCCACACCATCATCAAGAGGGTCGGAATGCCGCGCTCCGCCGCGTACTGTAGATACAAGTTCTCCAGATGCTGGTAGTAACCCGAAGGAAGCGGCTCCGGCCGGTCCGGCGGCATCCAGTCGCGGAAGTGATACTTGGTCTCGTCCGGTCCGATTCCCAGCAGCGGATGCGCTTCAATCATTCGCACGCCTGTCCGCACAGCGAGCCAGCGATAGCTGTTCGAATCGTCATGCCCGGGCCGGATGATAGAAACGAACCGGTCATGCACTCCGCCCGGCACCACAGCCAATACCACCATGACCGCCGGCAAAGCGAGCACCATCCTGGGCTTCCAACGCCACAGTAGCCAAACGCCGGCCGCCGCCAGCCCTATCCACGCCGTGCGCGTCTCATTCAACAGCTCCGCGGCGGCCAGCAGGAAAGCGAAGAGGATCCACATCCAGCCTCGGGTACGAACATGCGGCGCGAAGAGCAGGAACGCCAGCAGCATCAACAGCACGATCATTTCCTGCCCGGCAAAAGTCATCCAGTGGCTCATCGTGCCCGTAATCCGGTTCGGCGTGTAGAACTCGTAGAAGTTGCGATGCTGCGCCGCCGCTTCGAACACTTTGCGGATGAACTGAACCACGCCGAGGCACGAAACCGCCGCGCCGATCGCGCCCCAGAACATCACCAGATGGCGCGCCGCCACCACATCGCGCACGGTCGAGAAGACAACAAGCAGCATGGCGAAGACGAACATCTTCTTCACCTGCGGCAATCCGTGCATCGGCTCCGGCGAGAACGCGAGTGAGACCAGCGTGCCCGCGCAGAACAGAGCGAGCGGCAGCCAGACCGGCGGCATTCGCAACTTCGCGCGGGACCCGAACAGCGCGGCAAGCGACATCCCCAGCAGAACCTGCGAAGCCGCGATGGAAAGCAGTATCGCGACCGCCGACGCAAACGCGAGGTAGAACGATGCGCGATACAGCGTTTCGCGAGAAAAATTTATCGGCAAAATGTCAGTATCGCAGAGCGTCAGCGGGCGGGTTGGCGACTTGTGTACCATTAAGGTTTGCGTTCATGAGAGCTCTCCTGGATTCGCTGGCTCCCGGTCACGGGGATCGGAAGCTGGCAGTCGCCATCGATCCTGCGCGCGTTCCGGCCCACATTGCCATCATCATGGACGGCAACGGCCGTTGGGCGAACCGCCGCGGCCTGCCCCGAATAGCCGGTCATCGCGCCGGCGTCGCCTCCGTACGGGAAACGGTGGAGACGTGCGCCCAGATCGGCGTCGGAGTGCTGACGCTCTACGCTTTCTCGGTCGAGAACTGGAAACGCCCGCGCGCCGAGGTCGAAATGCTCTGGCGGCTCCTGCGGCTCTATCTACGCAAGGAACTGGACAATCTGCAGCGCAACAATATCCGCCTGGAGGCCGTTGGGCGCCTCAACGAGCTGCCCGTCAAGGTGCGCAATGAACTCGCCGCGTCCGTGGCGTTCACGGCCGGTAACACCGGCATGCAGCTCAACCTGGCGATCAACTATAGCGGCCGCGCGGAACTTGTCGACGCGGTCAACGCGATAGTCCAGAATGCGCGGTTGGAAGGCCGGCTCTCTTCCTTGCGCGTGGACGAGAAAACCATTGCGGCGAACCTTTACACCTCGGCGCTCCCCGACCCGGACCTGTTGATCCGTACCTCCGGCGAAATGCGTATCAGCAATTTCCTCCTTTGGCAGATCGCCTACGCCGAGCTCTACGTCACCGAGACCCTCTGGCCTGAATTCAGCCGCTCCGAGCTTCTGCGTGCCGTGCTGGAGTATCAGCGGCGCGAGCGGCGGTTCGGCGGATTGACGCCCGTTGTTCCTCTTCCCATCTTCACGAAAGAGGTTGCTGAAGAGGTCGCAGTTCCCTCGTAAATGTTGCGCATTCTCACCGCGCTGGTCCTCGCTCCCTCTGTTCTTTACATCGTTCTGCGCGGGCCGTACTGGTCCTTCTTTCTCCTGGTCGCGGTGGTGGCGGCGCTCTGTTACTACGAGTTTGGCGGCATCGCGCGGCTGGGCTTGCCCGAGATCGGCATGGGAGTCGTTTTCGGAACGCTGCTGCTCTACCTGCGCGCGGAAACCGCGCTCCTCACGCTCACTCTCCTTGCGCTGCTGTTTCTCACCTGCGCGCTCCGTTTTGACAATCTCAGCACTGTTTTGCCCGTCGCTTCAGCGCAGGGGTTTGGTTTGCTTTACATCTATGGCGCATGGAATACGGCGTTCTTTCTGCGTGACATCAATCCGTACTGGCTCACTTTCGGCCTGGCGGTGAACTGGATTGGCGACACCGGAGCCTACTA
>JAOAPQ010000481.1 GCA_025462965.1 Bryobacterales bacterium | reverse complement strand
GAAACGATGGCGGCCCATCGTATCGCCGTGGTCGGAAACCAGAATCACCACCGTGTTGCCGTCCAGATTGAGTTCGCGCAGACGATTCATGACGAGCCCGATGCAATGGTCCGAAAACGCGCACATTCCGTAGTACACGCCCAGGATCTGGCGAATCTGCGCGTCGGTCATTTTCGAAGCGCCTTGGGTCACGAACGATTCGCGCTGGCGGCGCGGCTTGTTTTCAAGCTCGCCGGGCCGATAAGAAGGCAAGGCGAGTTTGGTGGGATCGACCAGCGTATCGAAAGGCCTCGGCACCATGTACGGATCGTGCGGGCCGCGGAGCTGCAGAAAACAGGCGAACTGCCTGGTCTGATTCGTTTCGAGAAATCGAATCGCCCGCTGCGCGCAGTATGCGTCGAATCCGTGCTCCGGCGCGAGGCCCGCGCGACCGCATTTCCACTTCAACGGAAGGTCCAGATACCGCGCCATGGACTCGACTCCGTAGATACTGGAGAGCGGCTGTTCATACCCCAACTGGATCAGCCATTTTTCATGCTCGGCGCGCTCGGCTTCAAGATCGTAGCCGTTCGGATGCGAAGACACGTATCCGTCGCTGGCGAGCGCGCGCGGAAGCGATGGCACGGAGGCAGGCAGAGTGAACCCGCCGCCGACGCCGTGCGTTTGTGTATACAGGCCTGTGTCGAGAGAAGCGCGCGAAGGTCCGCATGTGATCCCGGCGGTGTATGCGCGGCTGAACTGCACGCCGGACTTCGCCAGATTCTGCGTGTTCGGCATCCGCGCATTCTCGTCTTGGGAGGGCAAAGCAAGACCGCTGAGCTGATCGACGACGATGTAGAGGAGATTCGGTCTGGGCGCCGCCGCCTGCATCGCCATCGCCCGGCTTCCCACGCTCACGATTCCCAACGCCGCGCTGCTGACAAAATCTCTTCGCGTCATGAATTATTCCGATCAGAAGGACAGGCGCATGAACACCTGCACCTGCCGCGGCGTTCCCGCGCCGACGGGCGAGGTATTGATCGGCGTCGTAATTTTTCCGAAGTTCGATGTTGAGCTGATGTTCACTCCGGGTGCTCCCAGTTGCGGATGATTCAGGATGTTGAACGCTTCGGCGCCCAGGTCGAGACCCATATGTTCGGTCACGCGAAACTGCTTCGAGAGAGCGGTGTCGATCTGAAAAAGACCCGGGGCACGAAGAACGTTGCGCCCGAGATTTCCCCAGGTTCCCTTGGCGGGAATAGCGACTGCCGCGGGATTCAACCACAGCCCGGTGGTCCCGTAATCGAGGTACAGCGGCACGCCGGGAACCAGGTTCGGCCGCTCAGTGGAGAGCACGTTTCCATCAGGCACGTCCGACGCCTTGCGGGTCACCGAAACGCTCAGGGGCAATCCTGTGCGCGCGGTCGAAGTGCCACTCCATTGCCATCCGCCGTACCAGTGACTGCGGCGGAAAGGAATCTGATACGCGAAGTTGGCTGTGAACACGTGCCGTGCGTCATAGGAACTGTTGCCCTTGTCGCAGGAACGGCAGGCCACGTTTTGAGCCGCGCCATCGGACGAGCCGCCGCCCGCGGAACCGTCGTTGAGTGCGTGCGAAAACATGTAGTTCGCACGAATCAGCAAGCCATGCCAGTTATTCATCTGCAACGTGCTGACCAGGCCATGGAAGCTCGACACGCCGTCCTCACCGCGAACATCGATCTGATTCAGACTGGGGATCGGCGCCTGTCCCGTTGCCGGGTTGATTACGTTCACATAAGTTCGCGAGAAGACATGATAGTTCTGCTGGCCGTTATAACCGACCATGAGCGTGATTTTCTTCGTCAACGCCTGCTGGATGCTCAGCCCCCATTGCTGGGAAGTTTGGTTGGGGTGGTTGCGCGGCATGGACCGGGGCGCCGCCGCGAGTGCGGCGTTCGGATTGATGAAGGGATCGAACGGATATGCCAGCCCGGGCGTGCTCACGGCGGAGAGCGTATAGCGCGACGCGTCGTTGTTCGCGGGACTATACTGATCGCCCAATTGCGCGTCGCCGTAGAAAATGCCAGCGCCGATGCGGATCACGGTCCGGCCCTTCAAACGATCTGGAGCCCAGGTAAAGCTCAGGCGCGGAGCAAAGTTGGTCGTCGGCGGGAAGGCGAAATCGGAGCCGACCGGGCAATATCCGCCGCAGCCTTGAAGATCGAACGGGATGTCGCGATTCCGGATTTCATGAAACGCGTTGAAGAATTCGTAGCGAAGTCCGATATTGGCCGTGAAGTTCGGCCGGATCTTCCATTCATCCTGCACGTAACCGAAGTATTCGATCTTCCGCATCTGCTTCGTGGGCAACTCCCCGGAACCCGCCAGCGTGTTCAGCTTGTCGTTTTGAAAATCCGTCAGCGAAGCGTAGCTGGCGGTTCCGTCCGAAAGATTGAAGTCATGGACGATGAGCTGAACGCGCCGGATCTCGACGCCGGCCTTCAGCGTGTGCGCTCCCCGCAAGGTGGACCACTGGTCGATCAGAGACTGAGTGATGCCGACCGCGAGCCGCCGATTGCCGCCTGGGATCGTCGAAAGCGAGGGGATGCTGATGGCCGCCTGCGCTCCCGAAGGAATGGAATTGAGCGGCTGCGCGTAATTCGCTGCCAGACGAAGCTCGTTGGTGGTGCGCGGGCTCACCAGGTAAAGGAAGTCGAACAAGCCGCTTGTGGGAGCATCGAGATTCCGCGTGCCATACGGAAGCTGCGCGTTCGGCGCGAAGATCTCCGTCGAGTTTTTCGAGAAGCGGAAATAGCCGCTCAAGTTGTCCGTGAATCGATGATCGACGCGGACGAGACCTACGTGCTCGTCCTGGGTGGCCTTTCCGACACCGGTCCATTGCCACACGTCGGTAGTTGGTGTCGGGGTCTGGCCCTCAGGGTAAAGATTGATCAGCGGTTTGACAGCGGCGACGGCCCTCGCGCGGAAAGCATCGGACGGCACAAAGCCGGTCTGCGTGATTCCCTGCCGCTGAATCAGACCTTCATAGGAAGCAAAGAAGAATGTTCGATCCTTCACGATCGGTCCGCCGGCCGTTCCACCGAACTGGTTCATCCGGAACGGCGGCACCGTCGCCTTATCGAACGGACTG
>JAOAPQ010000690.1 GCA_025462965.1 Bryobacterales bacterium | reverse complement strand
TGCGTGGCATTAGGTTGGTAACCCGCCCATTTTTGGGGACACGGCACCCCACACCGGAACGCAATCATTTTGTTGTACAGATGTTTTCCCGCTCCGCCGGAAGGCCGCGCCCTGCGATCCTCCGCGCTCGTACGCCTACCATCCCCCTCCGAAAGGAGCTAGCATTTATGCGTACAGGCTTGGAAGGGAGGTTTGCAATGAGAGTCGCATTGCTGATCCTCGCATGCACATTGCTACCCGGCCGAACCCATGCGCAAGCCCAACCCGCGGCAAGCGCGCCAACGGTGATACTGAGCCGCGTCGACGAATCCCACCCTTTAAAGAACGGAATCCAATTGCGATCCGGGCACGCCGTCACGCAAATCATCGCACTCCGCGATGACGTTCTTCGCGTGCGAGCGAGTCCCGAAGGTACGCTTCCGGAAGATGCGAGCTGGGCGGTTCCACAAACGGTCCGCACCGCGAGCGTGGGAGTGGAAGCGACCGGCGACAGAACCAGCGTAGGCTTCCGGACCAAAGCGCTGGACGTCCGCATCGATCGCAATCCAATCCGGCTCGTGATTCGCGATCTCGCCGGCAACATTCTCAGCGCCGATGCCACTGACCACGCTACATCCTTCCGCCAGGGCTCCTTTCGGATTTGGAAAGACCTACCGGTGGACGAACACTTTTTCGGCCTCGGTGACAAAACGGGGCCGCTCGACCGGCGGGATCAGGCCTTTTCCATGTGGAACACGGATGCCTATGGTTTCCAGGAGTCGACCGACCCGATCTATAAAACCATCCCATTTTTCCTCGCCATGCGCGCGGGCCGGAGTTACGGCATTTTTCTCGACAACACCTGGCGCTCGAGCTTCGACTTCGGCCGTGAGGAGCGGACCGCTTACTCCTTCGGAGCCGAGGCCGGTCCGCTGGACTATTACTTCGTCTATGGCCCGGAGCCGAAGCGCGTCGTGGAAACGTACGCCTACCTGACGGGAACGCCGCCACTACCGCCCCTGTGGTCGTTCGGATTTCAGCAGAGCCGGTACAGCTATGCGCCTGAGGCGAAGGTGCGCGAGGTGGCGGCACGACTGCGTAGCGATCGGATTCCCTCGGACGTGCTGTGGCTGGACATTGACTATCAATACAAAAACCGGCCCTTTACCGTGGATCCGCAGGGTTTTCCCGATATGCCGAAGCTGATCTCCGACATGCGCGCGGAGCACTTCCACATGGTGGCGATCACGGATCTGCATGTGGCTTATGCTCCCAACCAGGACTATGCGCCCTACGATACCGGGGCCAAAGAAGACGCGTTCGTCCATAAGCCTGACGGCTCCGTCTTCATCGGCAAGGTGTGGCCGGGCCCCAGCGTTTTCCCGGACTTCACGCGCCATCAGTCGCGCGAGTGGTGGGGCGGCCTGTACCGCCAATTCGTGGATTGGAAATTCGCGGGGTTCTGGAACGACATGAACGAGCCCTCCGTCTTCGACGGTCCTGGCAAGACGATGCCGCTCGACACGGTGCACCGCATCGACGAACCGGGCTTTCGGACCCGGACGGCAACTCATGCCGAGATCCACGACGTCTACGGAATGCAGAACGCGCGAGCAACATACGAGGGCGTGCTGAAGCTGAATCCGGAAGAGCGGCCCTTCGTGATGACGCGAGCCAGTTACGCAGGCGGCCAACGCTATTCGGTGACCTGGACGGGCGACAATTCGAGCACATGGAACCATCTCCGGATGACCACGCCGATGCTCGTGAATCTCGGGTTGAGCGGATACGCCTTTGCGGGCGCGGATGTCGGGGGCTTCGCCGGCTCGCCGCAACCCGATTTACTGACACGCTGGCTGGAGATGGCGGCCTTCCAACCCATCGATCGCGACCACACCGCGAAAGGCACGAACGACCAGGAACCTTGGGTACATGGGCCGGAGCACGAGGCCATCCGGCGCCGCTTCATCGAGACGCGCTATCGATTGATGCCGTACATCTATACCGTGGCGGAGGAGACATCGCGGACTGGCCTCCCCATGATTCGGCCGCTGTTCCTGGAGTTCCCGCACGCGACGCAAGATGGACATCCCGTGGACTTGGACGCCGGTGGCGAATTCATGTTCGGCCCGAATTTGTTGGTGGCGCCGGCGCCCTATCCGGACATGTTGGATAAGTACTCTCTCACTTTGCCGGGCGCCGGATGGTATGAATTCTGGAGCGGCGGAAAGATGCCGCCCCTCCCCTCGGAAGCCGACATCCAGGCCGCCTCCCAAGCCTCGCCCGACGGGACGACGCTGCAATCGCCGGAGATGCAGGAGAAAATGCGCGCCGTACTGGCGTGGAGGGTAACTCCCAAACTAGATGTCCTGCCGGTCTTTGTGCGTGGTGGGACCATCCTGCCGATGCAGCCGCTCGTCCAGAGCACGGATGAGGCGCCGAAGGGACCCCTCGAGATTCGGGTGTACCCGGGCCCTGAATGCAAGGGATCGCTCTACCTTGACGACGGACATACGTTCCGGTACCGGCAGGGCGAGTTTCTGCGCGAGACCTTCACCTGTGAAGCAGGTTCTGATGCGGTGCGCGTGAACATCGCGGCGCATCAGGGCCGGTTCCCGCCCTGGTGGAGCCGGATCGAAATGGTTATCTATGGGGCGACCCGGGCCGCGCGCAGCGTCTCCGTGGGGAGCACGGCAGTGCAAAACGTTCGTTTCGATGTGCAATCCGGCGCGCTGAGATTTTTCATTGACGACCCGGCAAGCGGGAGCGAGGTCCGTATCGTGTATTGACCCGTCAGAAGTTCAGGCGTAAGCCGAACTGCCATTTTCGCATCTGGGCGAGACCGGCAAGCGCGAAGATCTGTCCGGCGGTGGGCGAATCGACCGTGGCGTTCGGCTGGCCCAGGTTCACGTGGTTGAACGCGTTAAACAGTTCGGCACGGAACTGGCCGTGAATCTTCTCCGTTATCAGGAAGTTCTTACTGAGAGACGCATCGGCGTTAAAGAAATGCGGGCCGAAGAAAGAATTCCGCGCCACATTGCCGAACGTTCCTGGTTGCGGCCTGCTCCATGGTCCACGCGTGCAGCCGTTCGTGTTCAGCTCGGCGGTCGCCACAGTAGTAGCGAGGCAGCCGGTTCCGCTTGTACCGGCCGGCGCCGTGCCGAACCATGCCTTCGCGCTTGGATTGGGGACAGATGCGTTGCCCACCAGGTTCGCGCGGCAAGGTCCGGTATCTTCATCCTTTCCGCAATTGAGGTAAGAGGGAGTAAACGGTACGCCGGATTCCCACGTTCCCAACCCGGAAAGCTGCCAGCCCCCCACCACGTAATCGAGGATGCGCGAGGGATTTTTCACAAAGCGTTGGCCCTTGCCAAACGGCAGTTCATACACGCTGTTCAGATTGAAGACAAACCGCCGGATTCCGTTCTCCCGCCCATAGTCGATGTCGTGGTTCCAGAAAAAGTAATCGTTGGCATAATCAAATGCGCTGGCCCAGGTGAAATTCCCTTGGAACATGAGGCCGCTGGAAAAACGCTTCTCGCCGCGAGCCTGGAGAGAGTTGAATTTCACGCTGGCATCGTCGCTGAAGTACTTGATGGTCTGCGTCCAGCCATACTTCTGATAGAAGAGCCGGCGTTGATTCGTGCTCAGGCTCCCGAAGCCCACGATGCTCGGCTGGTTGATGTTGTAGTTCGTCCCGCCGGGAGTGACATGCGTGGATTTATTTGCCACGTAGGCAACGGAGAAGACAAGGCTGGGCGTGATCTGACGCTCGATTGTAAAGTTCCAGGCGTCCACGGCCGGCAGCCGCATTGTGTTGCTGCTCGTCAGTGGAAGCACGTTCGGTGAGATGCCGTTCGGCAGGATCGGGTTCCCGGTCGCTCCCTTCGGCTGTGAAGCCAGGATCGATGTGGGATCGAGTGAAGGCGGGCCCTGAGCCAGAGTGAATACAGACAGCCAGGGATTGGCCGGATTCAGCGACTGGTTTGCGAGCACGGGCAGGTTTTGCGTAACGTTGTGCCCGAAGGAGACGCCGAAAACGCCCACATCATAAGAGCGTCCGTAGCCGGTGCGAACCACAGTCTTGGAATCGAGTTGATAAGAGATCCCGAGGCGCGGCGCAAAGTGGGTAAGCGCCGTTTTCACGTTTCCATTCAAACCCACGCCGTTTTCGCCGGTGATCAGAACTTCACCCGTGGCAAGGTTCTGAAAGCCGCCCTGGTCTTTGCCGTTGACATACTGCGGGAAGTAAATTTCCCAGCGGAGGCCATAGTTCAGGGTGAGGCGCGGCGTGATCCGCCACGTATCCTGAACGTAAGAGAATAGACGGTTCTGACGTTCCGCCGCTTGCGTGGAATTGCTGACGTACCGCGTGAACGATTGCACGTCGCCCAGGAGGAAGGAAGCGAGTGAGAGGCCGCCGCCATTGGGACCCTCCGTAGTAGTAGGGTCGAACGTCAGCTGGCCGGAACGATGCGAATCGCTGGGGACGCGCAGGTTCTGCTGGAAACGGTAATCCAGGCCGAATTTCAGCGAATGGTTTCCCAGCGTGTGGGTCATGTTCCCCACATACTGAAACTCATTTTCCTGCTCATTCAGAGGACAGTTGCACTGGTTGATGGGGAGCGAATAGCCGAACGTGAATCCGCCGGTGCCGTTAAGCGTGAAAGCCGGCGTGCCGGAAGTGTAGGGGTCGCCGAGGTTCAGGCCGGGAATGCCGGCATCCTTGGCGGGCGTGGTGCCAAGCCCATTGGGATTCACCGCGACCCGATACCGGAAGAAGCCAAAGCGAAAATCCGCCAGCCAGTCCGGACGAATCACGTAATCGATTCCATAGGCGAGACTTTGGTCGCGAAGGTCGGAGGTGCCCGCGAACGAAGTGGTGGCGAAATTGGGACCGCCCGCCAGCACGCCGAACGCGCCCGGAGCGTGCTGCCCGACTTGCAGAAAGCTATACCGGCCGAACATGTGCATCTTCTCGGTCTGATAGCGATCGACTCGCACATCGAAGGAATCGTTCTTCACGATGCCATTGCCGGAGGCGTTGTAGTTCGGGGTGGAACCCGTGGCGCCCGCGATATTCGGAAGCGGGATCATCTTGAGCAGGTTCAGCGACTGCGGAGAGAGTAACGACACCGGGATCACATTGCCCGTAAACTGGGCGCGCTGCGCAAGAACATCGTTGCAACCAAGGCCGTTGCATGGACTGAAGATGGTGCCGGAGAGATCGCTCAAGTCGCCACCGCGTTCGGCCGCGGTAGGGACGCGCGTGAGGAGAGAGCCGCCGTTGTTCTGCCGGCTGCCCTGGTAATCGCCGAAGATGAAGGTCTTGTCTTTTTGAATCGGCGCGCCGAGCGAGCCTCCGAACTGGTTCCAGAGCGTGGCCGGGATATAACGCCCACCCGTGCCGGGAATGGGTTGCGCCTGGGCAAAGGGATCGCGCGCGGCCCCATTATTGTCGCGTCGATACCAGAACGCGCTACCGTGAAGTTGATTAGTCCCCGACTTGGTTTGTGCCGAGATCACGGCCTGACTCGCCTGCCCGAACTCGGCGTCGTAAGCGGAGGTGGTGATCTTCAGTTCGGAGACGGCGTCTAGGTTCGGAGTGATAACGGGCTCGCCCAGTACGGACTCCCGGTTATCAGTGCCGTCCAACTGGAACGAGATGCCGCCCCAGTACTGGCCGCCCACTGTGGGGCGATAAATGTCCTGCGGCTGCTCGCTGGCTGCTGTGGTGCCGGTTGCCTGGAAACCGGGGATCAGAAAGTAAAGCCGGCTCATGTCGCGCTGAAAGACGGGAAGCTCTTGCACCGCCTTTTGGGTCATCGTGTCCGACACGTCGGCCCGTTCCGTTTTCAGGAGCGGCGCTTCCCCGTTGACGTTCACCACCTCACCGACGCTGCCGACGTTCAGATGAGCGTTCACCTGCGTCGAGGAGTCCACTTCCACGTTGGCAATGCGTTGCACATAAGACTCGAAACCGGCAGCTTCCACCCGGACCTGATACGTGCTGACGATCAGATGCGTCTGGCTGTAATTGCCCGATTCATTCGTTGACGTGGTGTAAGTGATTCCCTTGCCTGTATCGGTGATTGTAATCTTGGCGCGTGGGACAGCCGCGCCGCTCGCGTCCGTCACGTTGCCGACTATGCTTCCGAATACGGCTTGGCTATACGCAGCACACGGCATTAAAAGCGCGGCGCAGAACACTGCCGCGCGCAGTTGAGTTGTTTTCATGGCCATCCCCCGAGGCGAATGAGATACTATCAGCAACTTGGGGAGGGGCGCAAGTGCCTCCGGCTCCGTCGCCATGAAACTTACCAATCTGCTTGTGCGGAGTACCATTGTCGCCGCTCTCGGCGGTTTGCTCTTTGGATTCGACACGGCCGTTATCGCGGGGATCACAAACGCGCTCACCAACACCTATGACCTGTCTCCGGGGGGCTTGGGACTCACTGTCGCCAGCGCACTCTGGGGCACAATCATCGGTGCTATGCTCGCCGGCATCCCCGGGGACCGATTCGGCCGGCGGGACAGCCTTCGAGTCATGGCCATTCTCTACGTTGTTTCGGCTGTCGGTTGCGCATTCGCCTGGAACTGGTATGCGCTGGTCTTTTTCCGCTTCATCGGCGGACTGGGGATTGGTGGTTCCTCTGTGCTGGGCCCCATGTATATCGCAGAGATTGCTCCGGCCAAATGGAGGGGACGGTTAGTCGGCTTTTTTCAGTTCAATGTTGTCGCCGGAATTCTTCTGGCGTACTTCTCGAATTATGTAATCGGCCTGGTCGGCTTCGGAAGCAATGAATGGCGCTGGAAGCTTGGAGTTTCCGCGGTGCCGGCCCTTCTGTTCTTATTCATGCTTTACACGATCCCGCGAAGTCCGCGCTGGCTAACTTCGAAAGGCAGGGTGGATGAAGCGAGAAGCGTCCTCCAGCAAATCGGAGAAGAAGATGTGGAAGGCGAGTTGGCCCAGATGGTTGCCTCCGTCGATCTCGACCAGAGTCACGGAATCGAGCCGCTGTTCACATGGAAGTACCGCCTGCCCTTGTTTCTCGCGATCTCGATTGGCATGTTCAATCAGCTATCGGGCATCAACGCGATCCTCTACTATCTGAACGATATTTTCGCCAAGGCCGGCTTCAGCAAAGTGTCGGGAGATCTGCAGGCCGTGGCTATTGGCGGAACGAACTTATTGTTCACGCTCCTCGCGATGTCGATCATTGACCGTGTAGGTCGCCGGACGCTGCTCATCATCGGCTCCATAGGCACGGCGGCATGCCTCGCCGGCGTGGCGGCGGTCTTCTTCTCCGGCAGGTATGAGAACCTGCTCGTGTGGCTGTTGGTCGGCTTCATCGCGTTCTTCGCTTTCTCGCAAGGGGCCGTGATCTGGGTCTATCTCAGCGAGGTTTTTCCCAACCGCGTGCGCGCGAAAGGACAAAGCCTGGGCAGCTTCACGCACTGGGTAATGAACGCGTTGATCTCCTGGGCTTTCCCAATTCTGGCCGCGTCCTCCAAGGCGGTTCCCTTTGTGTTTTTCTCCTCGATGATGGTGTTACAACTGATCATCGTGTTGACGATATACCCGGAAACGAAGGGCGTCACGCTGGAAGACATGCAGAAAAAGCTGGCAATTGCATGACGGTCACTCGCTCCTTCGTTCTCTTACTATTCGTCGCTGCCGGGCACGCGCAGTCTTCCGGACCTTACGATCAGCCGTACCGGCCTCAATATCATTTCTCTCCGAAGCAGAACTGGACCAACGATCCGAACGGCCTTGTTTATTTCGAGGGCGAATACCATCTGTTTTTCCAGTACAATCCATTCGGCGACAAGTGGGGTCATATGAGTTGGGGTCACGCCGTGAGCCGTGACATGGTGCACTGGCAGGAGCTTCCGGTCGCCCTGCCTGAAGAGAATGGCGTCATGGTTTTCACGGGCAGCACCGTGATCGATCGGGCGAACACCAGCGGATTCTGCCGGAACGGCAAACCCTGCATGGTGGCTGTTTACACCGGCCACACGCCGAAAACGAACAGTAAGCCCGCGCTGCAAACCCAGAATCTGGCCTTCAGCAACGACCGCGGCCGCACGTGGACGAAATACGAGAAGAATCCGGTGCTGAACCTGAACATGTCGGATTTCCGCGATCCGCATGTGTTCTGGTCGGAACAGAAAAAACGATGGGTAATGGCCGTTTCCCTGCCTGACGACCATCAGGTGCGTTTCTACGGCTCGCCCGATTTGAAGCGATGGGAGCGCGTGAGCGAGTTCGGCCCGGCCGGAGCCACGGGAGGACAATGGGAGTGTCCGATTCTATTTCAGCTGCCCGTGGATGGGGATGGCCGCAATACGCGGTGGGTGCTGAAGGTTGGACTGAACCCGGGCGGGTTGCAGGGCGGATCGGGGGAGCAATATTTTGTCGGGCAGTTCGATGGAACTCGCTTTGTGAATGACAACGGGCCATCAACGTCTCTGTGGACCGACTACGGCAAAGACTGCTATTGCGCGCTGACGTTCAATAATCTGCCGCCTGCGCACCAGCCGGTGATGATCGGCTGGATGAACAACTGGCAATACGCGAATCAGGTTCCGACGAGCCCTTGGCGCGGGCAGATGACGGTGCCGCGCGAGCTTGCCCTGAAAACATTTCCCGAGGGCATCCGGCTGGTACAGAAGCCCCTGCCCTCAATACAAGGGTTGCGCGAGAAGCACGCCACGATGACCGGCGGCGCGGCCGAGATGAAGAGCCACAGTTTCCAACTGACCACGGCACTGCAACTCGGAACGGCGAAGGAAGCGGGCTGGAAACTTCTTGCCAATGACGGATCCTATACTCTGGTCGGCTACGATACCGGGCGGCAGGAATTGTTCGTGGATCGTACGCACTCGGGGCTGGTCTCGTTCAGCAAAGACTTCCCCGCGCGGACCGCCGCACCGTTAGTCCGTCCGAACGGACCGCTCAGGCTCGAGATTCTGGTCGACAGAAACTCCGTCGAAGTGTTTGCCGATGATGGGCGCGTCGCGCTGACCAATCTGGTCTTTCCCGAAGCGGACGCGTTCCGGATTGAGTTCTATTCAAAAGGCGCTGCCACTCCCGTGAACGCGGATCTGTGGACGCTGCGTTCGATCTGGTGAACCGACTATGTTCCGCTGTCTGATCTGGCTCGTCCTCGCGCTGCTCCCGCTGCGTGGCGCTGAATGCCCCGCCTTGCAGGAGATTCGCTCCTACATTCACGAGGGATGGAAGACACTGACGCGATCCAATGCCTCAGCTATCGAATCGGCGCAGGATTCCAAAGTGCGGCAATCCGGCCAGGTTGCGATTTGGGTTGCGTCCGACGAAGATGCGGCCAAGATTGAGCAGGCGATGAAAGCTTCACTTCCGCCCGCGGAGGCGCAGCGTCTTTCGATTCGGAAACTGACAGGCCAGCCGGATTCCACGCAGCAATCGGGACTGCTGTATCTCCCCAAGCCCTACGTAGTGCCCGGCGGGCGCTTCAACGAAATGTATGGATGGGATAGCTATTTCATCCTTGAAGGGCTGATCCGCGATGGGCAGACGGACTTGGCGAAATCGATGACCGATAACTTCCTCTACGAAGTGCAGCATTACGGGAAGGTCCTGAACGCCAACCGCACTTACTATCTGACACGCTCGCAGCCGCCGTTTCTGAGCAGGATGGTGCTGGATGTCTATCGCGAAAAAGATGACACGGCCTGGTTGAAACGCAGCCTGCCCGCGCTGGAGAGCTACTACGATTACTGGATGCGCGAGCCGCACTTCACTCCGGAAACCGGCCTCTCGCGGTACTACGGCGGCTCTGATCAGCCGGCGCCCGAAGTGGTCTTCGGCGAGCGGGATGATTCCGGAAAGAATCACTATGACCGCGTGATCGAGTATTACAAATCGCACGATATCAAGGAATATGACGCGGCGCAGTTTTACGATCCCAAGAACGGCCGGCTAACCCCCCTCTTTTTCGAAGGCGATCGGGCGATGCGCGAATCGGGATTCGATCCTTCGGCCCGCTTCGGACCCTTCAGCGTGGCGATCGTAAACTATAACCCGGTAGATTTGAATTCGCTCCTATACCGCACGGAGATGGATATGGCCGCCATCTTCACATTACTGGACGAGCCGCGGCAAGCCGAAATATGGACCACGCGCGCTGAAAAGCGAAGCGACACAATCCGCCGCTTGATGTGGGACGAGAAGGCCGGATTGTTTTTCGATTACGACTTCGTAAACAAGCGGCGATCCGGCTATCCCTTTCTGACAACGTTCTATCCGCTGTGGGCCGGATTTGCCACGCCGGAGCAGGCGGCTCGTGTGGCCGCGAACCTGCCGCTGTTCGAGAAAGAGGGGGGCCTGCAAACCAGCACGAATGCATCGGGAAACCAGTGGGACGCGCCGTTCGGGTGGGCGCCGCTTGAGATCATCGCGATCCAGGGACTCAGGCGCTATGGTTTCCGGGATGCCGCTGAACGGTTGAGTGTGAAGTTCCTCGCCATGATTTTGGCCGACTTCGCGCAACACCGGACCATAAAAGAAAAGTACGACGTGGTGCGCGGAAAATCCGATTTAGGAGCCGGGATCAAGTTCGGATACACGTCGAATGAGATCGGCTTCGGGTGGACCAACGCTGCTTTCCTTTTGCTCTATGACGAACTCTCGCCCGCCGGGAAACAAATGCTGGAACAAAGATGCCCGGTGCAGTAGCCGCCGTTGGCTTACTGCTGCTGGGCGTCACAACTCTACTGCCGGCGCAGGATGCCTCCCAATGGCAGCCTTCGCCCGCTTTTCCGCTTCCCACGAGTTCTCTCGCGATCGTTCAGCGTGCCCAGCCGCATATACCGTTCACTGTCGCGGGCGAGCGCGGGGCGGTATTCGGCCAGCAGGACGGCAGCTTTGAAGCGTGGAACTTTCCGACCAAGATTGCGAGCCACTTCGGCATCACAGCGGAAGTGGCCGGTTACCCGATTCCCATAGAGCTGAGCGAATACGCGGCGGGCATCGAAGTGAACCCCGACCGCACCACCATTACGTATTCGCATGCGGCTTTTACGGTCAAGCAGCACATTTTCGCCGCGCGGGGCGGGCGCTCCGATGCCGGTGCCGTTGTGTTCTTCGAGATTTCCTCTATCCGGCCGCTGTCGCTTACCATCCGATTCACACCGGACATGCTGCGAATGTGGCCCGCGCCCAATTTCGGACGTCCCAGTGCCGAATGGGTGGCCGTTGGGCAGAGCGGTTATTACATTCTGCACACTGACAATGACGCCTT
>JAOAPQ010000593.1 GCA_025462965.1 Bryobacterales bacterium | reverse complement strand
GTGAATGTGGTGACGTTCGCGTTGGTGGTGGTGCTGACCTGGCGCTGGCCCTGATAGGCCGCGAAGAAAAACAGTTTGTTGCGGCCGTTGAAGATTTTCGGAAGAAGCACGGGGCCGCCGATGGTCGCGCCGAACTGATTCCGTTTCAGGATGGGGACGCCAACTCCGTTCAGATTGTTGAAGAAGTTGTTGGCGTTGAAATCGTTGTTGCGGACGAATTCGTAGGCGCTGCCGTGAAAGTCGTTCGTGCCGGAGCGGATTACTTCGCTGATGATTCCGCCGCCGTTGCGTCCGTATTCCGCCGTGTAGTTGCTCGTGAGGAGCTTGAACTCGGTGACGGAATCGGGGTTCGGCGTGAAGACTACGCCGTTGCTCAGCAGGTTGTTATTGATGCCGCCATCCAGCAGGTAAGTGATGGAATCCGGCCGGCCGCCGGCGATGGTGAATTCGAGCCCGCCGCCGGTGGTGTTGGCGGCGGCGGAATTGGCCGGCATTACTCCGGGCTGCAGGGCAGCGAGATCCAGGGTGTTGCGACCGTTGAGCGGCAGGTTGACGATAGCGCGCTGCGTAACGGATTGGCCGAGCGTCGCGACAACGGTCTCGATGTTCGCTGCATCCGCTTCGATCACGATGGTATCCGAGGTGGCGCCGACCTTCATTGCGACATCGATGCGAAGCGACTGGTTAATCAACAAACTTTGCGGGCTGGTGACCGTCTTGCTGAAGCCGGCCTGCTCGGCGGTGACGCTGTACTCGCCGATAGGAACCTCAAGCACCTGGTACTGACCGTCTTTATTCGTCACCGCGGAACGGGTGACTTTGGTGTCGGTGTTCGTGATTGTGACCTTGGCGCCGGCGATGACCGCGCCCTGCGGATCTGTAATGGTGCCGATGATCCGGCCGGATGCGTCCTGCGCCTGCAGTGCGAACGGTAGAAAGACGGCAAATAGAGCACAGGCATGAAGCATGCGGAGTGCCCGCGATGTAAAGGACATGGAATTCCCCCTTGAAGTGTGTTTGTTCGAATCGTGCGCCTGACCGAGGCGGGCCCGAGACGATTACGACAGGGTAACCGTATTATTGCGAGATTGTTAAAATGATGCACCATTTTGAGGTTCATCGTCAATTTTTGGGGACGGATTTGTAGATATCGAGTTCGGTCCTGGCCAGGCCGTACTTTTCCAGGAGGTCGCCGGTGGTTTGGGATGCGTCAAACTCCTTGGTTCGCAGATCTTCGCTGAGTTTGCGGAGTTGGGCGGTGAAAGGAGCGGTCGATAGGACTGACGGCTGCACGGGGACTGTGTCTCTTTGGAATTGATCCACAGCGGCGTTGAGTTTGGCTTTTTCCTCGATGGCTTTGGCGCCCTTGGCGGAAAAGAAGGCGCGATTCTGGTCGAGGAGCGCACTCAGAGCTGTGTGGATTTTGGAAATTTCCGGAGTGATGACGTCGGCGGGAACCGCCGAAGGAGCCGTGGGCTTCGAGACAGCGGGTGAATCGTAAATGGCGTTGAAGACGAACTTGTAGCCTCCGTGCGACTGGCCGCGCCATTGCGGCCGGAAGCCGAAGAGATATACGCGCCCGCTTCCATAGAACACTTCGAGCGCGGCGGCCTTGCCTTGAATCTGCTCGGGATGCAGCAGGTAGCCGCTCGCAAGCGGGTTGCGGTCTTTGGGATACGTCGCGAGGACGTTGCCCCTGAATCCAGCTTTGGTTTCAAAAGCGGGGCCGCGCTCGAACATCACGATGGGTTCCGGCGGCAGGCCCCATAGCGCGGGATGGGCCGGTTCCTTGAGTTCGATGCGCAGAAGGGAACCGGAACAATAGAACTGGTCGTTGTTCAGGGCGCCGAGGATATTCGTCACGGGAAGAGACAGCGCGTTGATGGCGAAGAGAGACGCGTTGTTGAGCGCGATCAGTGTTCCGCCGGCGCCGACGAATTCGCGCAACGACTCGATGCCGGAATCGCCGATGCCGCCCGCGTAGAGGCCAGGAACGGTGCCAGGAGCGAAGCCATCGGTCATCGGCTTCGGCATGGAATCGGGGAGGATAATCGCGTCGAAGTGGTCGCGGAGATGGCCGGCCTGGATATCGCCGTTGCGAAGTGTCACAGGCGCGAAGCTATAGTCGGCGAGTATCCAGCGGGTCCAGCCTTCATCGATATTCGCGACCCAGGCGCGGTAGAGGCCCACCCGGGGCTTTGCGGACACGGTGAGCGCGTCCGCGAGTTTGGGGGCCGCGGCGAAGACGGCCGAGTGCGTCGCGGCGACGCGCGAGAGTTGTTCGCGAGTAAGTCCCGTGATGACGGCGCTTCCGTCGCTATGCTGGAATGCGACCTTGCCGCCTTGCGCCAGGACATCGTTCACGGCGGCGAAGCTTGCGTTGGGCTTGTGGCTCAATGTGTACGCGGCGCCCGTGCCCTGGACCGACCCGGCGGGCGGGGTGACGACCTCGAGATGCCGTAGCGCGGTGCGCTGGTCCGCGGCTACGGGTTGCAGAACGGCGTCCACTTCGACGCCCATCTGCATTGGGAGTGTCCAGCCGGCGACGTCGTACGGGCGGATTGGCGGGCCATTCGGCGCGGTGCGGAGGTCGGGGTAATGCTGCGCTTCGAACAGTTCTTTGACCAGCGGCGAGAAGGGCTGATCCATGAGGACGACCCACGGGCTGTTGTACACGCGGCCGTTGGCGG
>JAOAPQ010000527.1 GCA_025462965.1 Bryobacterales bacterium | reverse complement strand
GCGCATTTGACTTTGCTAATGCCAGCCGGAGCCGGATTTGATGCAGACCATCAACAAGCCGAGATGATTGACTACGCCGGTTTGGCTGGTCAGATCGCTGCGGCTTTTCACAATGGCGGTGTCGCCGTAAAATGGTCAAAGGCCGCGGCGTCTCCCTTGACCGCGGCTCAGATTTTAATGCTGTAAGGGCCCGAACATGGATACAACCAGGTAAAAATTTTCTTGGCGATAGCGCACGGGATAGCAAGATTCACTGTTCCCGAGCCTGTGCTGTCAAACATCTTAGGGCTGCCTCGACATCGCCGCTGGCGTGCGGCACGTCAGCCAACTCGAGACCCATCTGAACACCGGCCAACGTCCCGGCCAGCGTCAATGAATTGAAATCTCCAAGATGGCCAATACGAAATGCGCGTCCGGCGAGTTTGCCCAGTCCCGCCCCGAGGGCCATATTAAAACGGTCCAGTATCACGCCACGAAGGTGCGCTTCATCGTGACCCTCCGGCATCAGCACTCCGGTTAACGTATTGCTGTACTCGCCGGGATTTTGAGCGACCACTTCCAGGCCCCAGCCGCAAACTGCCTTTCTGGTTGCCTGAGCCAGGCGCTGATGACGGGAAAAAACCCTGGCGAGTCCCTCTTCGCGCAGCATGTGCAGCGCTTCTCGCAGCCCATACAGCAGGTTAGTCGCAGGTGTAAAAGGGAAGAATCCCCTGGCGTTAAATTCGAGCATCGCATCCCAGCGCCAGAAGCTGTTTGGGAGCGTCGCGCGGTTGGCGGCGGCATCCAGCGCCTTCGCGCTAACCGCGTTGAAACTGAGTCCCGGCGGCAACATTAAACCTTTTTGCGATCCGCCAACGGAAACGTCAACACCCCACTCATCGTGGCGATAGTCAATTGAGGCCAGCGACGAAATCGTATCCACCATCAGCAATGCAGGATGGCTCTCAGTATCGAGCGCGCCGCGCACCGAAGGAACATCGCTCGTGACGCCGGTGGAGGTCTCGTTATGAACGATCATCACTGCCGCGATTTCCCGCTTGGGATCAGCGGCCAGCCTCGCCTGGACTTCCGCCGCATCCACCCCATGCCGCCAATCGGTCGGTATGACTTCCACCCTCAACCCCAAATTGCGGGCCACATTAGCCCAAAGCCTCCCGAACTGCCCCGTCTCCACGGTAAGTACCAGATCGCCCTGGCGAAGAGTATTGACCAGCGCCGCTTCCCAGGCTCCTGTCCCGGAAGCAGAATATATGATAACGGGAGAGGTTGTTTGGAAAATCTCCTTCATGCCCTCGAGACAAAAACAGGCGAGTTCCGCAAACTGCGCACTACGGTGGTCGATCGTAGGCGCATCGATAGCTCGAAGAATCCGATCGGGAACATTCGTCGGACCTGGAATCTGAAGAAAATGTCTACCGGCCTTGTACATCTAGCCAGCGACCTCGCAGGCAATTATGTCTCGAATTGGGAGAAGAAGGGTCACAATATGAGGAAAGTTGTTCTTGGTATACTAAGTTTTTTCCAGCTATGTCAACTGCTCTGAAAAAGCAGCAGATGTTTTAGAGCCCAGCGGCTTTTCTTGTGGCTACCTCCTCCACTCCGTCGCCTCCGATTTACCATATACAAGTCTTGGACCGGGCGTTTGACGTTCTGGATGTCCTCGCCGGCAACGGCGGAGAACTGGGAGCCACCGAAATTGCGCTAAATCTCGGACTGCACAAGAGCACCGTGCATCGCCTGCTGATGATGCTGCAAACGAGGCGCTTTGTAGAACGAAATTCGGAAACGGGAAAGTACCGCCTCGGGTGGCGCCTGTTCGAACTGGGTTCTCTTGCAGCATCGCGGGTGGACCTCTATTCAATCGCTCGCCCTCACGTTGAACACCTTGTAAAAATCACCGGAGAGACGGCTCACCTCGGCGTTCTTCGCGGCGGAGAGATTATTTCGCTGTTGAATGTAGAGACGCACAGAAGCGTACGCACACCATCCTCGGTGGGTCGCCGCACTCCCATATTCTGTACTTCTCTGGGAAAAGCGATCGTGGCAAACCTGCCTGGGGCTGTCGCGGCGGAAGTGATCAGAAATGTCGATTTCAGGGTGTTTACCCGGCACACTCTCAACCTGTCTTCGTTTATGGCTGAGTTGGACAAGGTGCGTGAGCAGGGTTATGCGCTCGACAACGAAGAACTGGAAGAAGGGCTGAGATGCGTTGGCGCGCCGGTTCGGAATCACCTCGGTGAAGTCGTAGCGGCTATCAGCATCGCCGGGCCCAGTTATCGAGTGGGCGGCGAGTACCTTTCCGGTCTGATCCGTTCAGTAGTGACAACTGCAGGCCAACTGTCTGCGGATTTGGGAGCTCGCGCAGTTCGTAGCGGGGGGAGCGAGCGGTATTGACACTATTGTAAACTTCCGATAGACTATCGCTGGTTCACATTACGCCCCCACGTTTCACATCGTGAGACCGAGGGGCAAAGGCCTAACTTGGCTAGCCGATCGGTTACTCACGTCCGCGGCGATGATGGCATTGCCACCCGGCATTTGCGCGACAGCCGCTCGATCCTCTCAATACATACCCGCGCTCACTGCTCAGGTGAAACACAATGTCGTTTAAAAAGAGCCTTGGCCTTCTTCTGGCGTCCACGGCAATTGGATGCGCCGAGTCCGATCCGGCTGAGTTCTTCGAAACTCGCGTTCGCCCGGTCTTGGCCAACAACTGCTACTCCTGCCATACGAACTCGAAACTAGGCGGACTCGAGGTCGATTCGCGCGGCGCGCTTCTCAAGGGAGGCAAGTCGGGTCCCGCTATCGTGCCCGGTAAACCTGCCGACAGTTTGCTGATCAAGGCAGTCGCTCAGATCGAACCGCGCCTGAAGATGCCTATGGGCGGCTCGAAACTGAAGGACACAGAGATTGCGGATCTGTCGCACTGGATCGAGATTGGCGCTCCCTGGCCGGAATCCAAACAGCTTTCCACAGCAGTGAATGCCCAAAAGGGCTTTGTCTTAACTCCGGAAAGGCGTTCCCTCTGGTCGCTCCAACCGCTGCAAAAGCCTTCCGTGCCCAGTGTGAGGGATGCGAGCTGGGTCAGAAATTCGATCGATAGTTTTGTCTTGGCAAAGCTGGAACAAGAAGGCATGAAGCCGCTGGCGCCCGCAAACAGACGAACGCTGATCCGGCGAGCCACTTATGACTTAATCGGCCTGCCTCCGACCCCGGAGGAGATCGAGGCTTTCGAAGGAGATAACTCCCCCAACGCGTATGAGAAGGTTGTAGACCGCCTTCTCGCTTCTCCCCACTACGGCGAACGCTGGGCCCGGCACTGGATGGATGTGGCTCGCTATGCGGACGGAGACGGTCCGGAAGACAAGCCTAAAGCGAAAGCGAAAGGCGCCAGGGGCATGACCTTTGTCGGCTACGGCATGACTCGCGATGGGTATGCGAATACCTGGCGTTATCGTGACTGGTTAGTCGAGGCATTCAATCGGGACATGCCGTACGATACCTTCATCAAGTCGCAGATTGCGGCCGATCTGCTGCCGGATCAGAAGGATAAAACCAGACTTCTTCCTGGCCTTGGACTTTTCGGGTTGGGTCCGTGGAACACCGGCGATTGTGTGGTTTATAACGAGTCTCGAGCCGAAGAGCGCGATACGAGAATCGATATTCTTAGTAAGGGCGTGCTGGGACTCACCGTAACCTGCGCTCGCTGCCACGACCATAAGTACGACCCCATCTCGCAAAAGGACTATTACGCGCTGGGAGGTATCTTCTATGCGTCCGGCTACAAAGAATACAATCTAGCAACCGCCAGTCAGATCGAGCAACGCCAGAAGTACGACGCACTCGTAAAGGAAAAGCAGGTTGAGCTCGGCGAATTCATTGACGCGAGCGCGGTTGGCGTAGCAGAGATGCTTGCTGGTCAGACCACGCGCTACATGATAGCCAGCCGCGCGATTCTTCAGAGCAAAACGAAGATCGATTCGCCTTCGGTTGCGGCTGCGGAAAAGCTGGACCCGGAAACACTCCGGCGGTGGGTGAAATACCTTCGTTCGAGCGAGAGGCAGCATACCTATCTTCGTGAGTGGGATGCGCTGATAGCTCGTGGCGGCGCGGACGCGGACGCCGAACGTCTGGCCGGAGAATTCCAAAAGCTTGTGCTCTCGATCATCGCGGAAAAGAAAGAGGCGGATGCCGCCAACAACGAGATGAAGAAGCACTACAAGCCCGATCCGAACGAGGCCTTTGTTCAGCTGCCCGGCGATTTGATGCAGTTCGAACTTTTTCAGTTCAAACACAATCTGATCGAAAAGGCGATCGATCCGAAGAAGTATTATGTTTGGCTCGATGTGGTGCAAGGTCCGCCGGCGGCCCGCGTTGATGATTTCGGCAAGAGGACCGGGATTTTCGAGTACAAGGGCGACGATTTGCTGCGCTTTTATACTTCCGCGCAGAAGGCGAAGCTGGATTCTCTTGAGGCTCAGCTCGAAACTCTGGCCCGGGGTCCCGCGCCTCCCGCATATGCTTACGTGATGGGTCTAGGCGAGCTTGCAAGACCCTCGAACATGAAGATCAACGTGCGGGGAAATCCGAATAATCTGGGTGAAGAAGTGCCCAGAGGCTTTCCTGCCGTGCTGGCGGGGACTGCCGGTGATCCGCTGCCCTTCACCGAAGGAAGTGGAAGACTCCAGCTGGCTGAGGCCGTTGTAAAGCATCCCATTACGGCGCGCGTGATGGCGAACCGGATCTGGATGGAGCATTTTGGCCGCGGTATCGTGGGCACGACGACGAACTTCGGCGTCATGGGCGATCGCCCTTCCAATCCGAAACTGCTGGAATATTTGGCCAGCCGTTTTGTCGAGGACAAATGGTCGATGAAGGCGCTGACCCGGGAGATCATGCTCTCCTCCACTTACCAGTTGAGTTATGGCACTGCCGGACCGAACGCAGCCAAAGATCCGGATAACTATCTTTTATGGCGTGCTAACCTCCGCCGGCTCGATTCGGAGGAACTCCGCGATTCACTCCTGTTCGTCGCGGGGACGCTTGACGAAAGACTCGGAGGCCCCGGTGTGAGCCTGAATGATCCGGATAACAAGAAGAGAACGGTCTATGCCAGGACCCCGCGAAGCGCGCCGAATCGGCTTTTGCTGCTCTTTGATTTTCCCGATCCGAACATCAGCCTCGATCAGAGGAGCGCGACCAATGTTCCGCAGCAGGGGCTGTTCTTCATGAACAGCGACCTTATGTGGCAGGAGGCGGGAACCGTCGCTTCCCGAGTGATTAGCGAGGGGGACGATAAGGCGGGGATTGAGAAGGAATACCGTCTCTTGTTCGGGAGGACGCCCGCTCCGGCGGAAATCCAGGCCGGGCTTCAGTTCCTCGCGGCTGCGGAGAAAGATTCCGGCGCTCGAAAGGGCGCATGGCAGGAGTTCACACAAGCTCTGCTGAGTTCTGGCGAGTTTAACTACATCAACTGAAGTTTGAACTGAGAAATACCGAGGAATTATGGACGCACCAAACTCCCCTCACGTCATGCCTCGCCCAATGTCCCGCCGGGAGGCCTTGGCCAGGGTAGGCGCGGGTTTCGGACTCGTCGGACTGGGTGGCGCTTTGGGTAGTTCGCTCCAGGGCGCGTCAATCGGCGCTGGTCCTGTTTCGCCGCTCGCTCCCAAACAGCCGCAGTTTGCCCCGAAGGCGAAGCGCGTGATCTATCTCTTCCTCAGCGGCGGAGTGTCGCACATCGATACCTTCGACCGCAAGACGCTGCTCGACAAGTACGACGGCAAACCGCTTCCCTACGAGACGCCGGCAACACAGTTTGCAACCGGGAACCTGATGCGCTCACCTTTTGAGTGGAAACAGTACGGGCAGAATGGGACCTGGGTGAGCGAACTATTTCCGAAGGTAGCGCCAATGATCGACGATTTCTGTCTCATTCGGTCGATGTATACAGACATTCCCAACCACCCACCCGGCCAGCTGATGATGACCACCGGCTTCAGCCGTCCCGGCCGTCCCTCGATGGGTTCATGGGTTACATATGGTTTGGGGTCGGAGAACCAGAACCTGCCGGCGTTCATCGTGCTTGCGCCCGGAGGCGACAACTTCCGATGGAGTGCCGGATTCCTTCCTGCGGTTTATCAGGGGACGCTGGTCTCGGATATCGTAAGCGATCCCCAAAAACAGGTTCAATATCTGTCAAACTCCCGGCTGACCCGTGAACAGCAGCGCCGGCAATTGGACCTGATCCAGCAGATGAACCACAACTACCTGGGAGAACTAGGCGGTGCTCCCGAGCTGGAAGCCACGATCCAGTCGATGGAGACTGCCTTCACCATGCAGACGGCAGCTCCTGAGGTATTCGACATCCGTAAGGAAAGCAAGGCCACACTGGATCGGTACGGCGACGGCGACTTCGCCAGAGGGTGTCTGATGGCGCGCCGGCTGGTCGAGGCCGGGGTTCGGATGGTGCAGGTGTACTACGGGGTAAAGCAGGAGTGGGATCAGCACGAAGACATCATGGGTCACAAGGTGCACGCGCGGAATTGCGACCCGCCCATCGCGGCTCTGATCCAGGACCTCAAAGAGCGCGGGCTGCTGGACGATACGCTCGTCATCGTCGGCACTGAGTTCGGTCGGACGCCGGTGCTCAATCTGGGAGGCTTCCAGTCCATTCACAATGGCCGCGATCACAACCACTATGGCTTCTCTGTGTTGCTGGCCGGCGGCGGAGTGAAGCCAGGGCTCGTATATGGGGCCACCGATGAATTCGGTTTCAAAGCGACGGAGAATCCCGTTCATGTGCATGACCTGCACGCGACCTGTCTGCACTTACTTGGTTTTGATCACGAAAAGCTGACATACCGCTATAGCGGCCGGGATTTCCGGCTGACGGATGTTGGGGGTAACGTAGTCAGGGACATCCTGGCCTGAATTGGTTTTCAAGGTTTTTCTGCGTCCGGCGCTGGAGAAGACTGGCTGTTGAGGCTCGTTTGACGAGCTTTGTGGTCGGCTCTCCGGAATACGGGCTTGACTAACGCCAGACTAAGTCAGTGGGGTTAACTATGACGTTAACGATGAAGAGACGGCTGCCTGTTCTGCTGTCGATGTTTTTCGCCGGCTCGATAATCGGCTGGGCGCAGAGTACGAGCGCGATTCAGGGGGCCGTAACCGACGCCTCCGGGTCTGCGGTGGCCGGGGCAAAAGTTACCGTCACCGAAACTGCCACGGCACTGATACGCGAAGTGAATACCGGTCCGGACGGATTATACTCTGTGCAATCTCTCCGTCCGACGACTTATAAGGTTTCTGTCACGGCAACCGGGTTCCGAACCTTCACGCAGGACAACGTCACACTCCAATCGGACCAGCAGGCTATTGTCAACTTCAGGCTGGAGGTGGGCGCTGTAAGCGAGAGTGTCGAGATAAATGCGACGGCAGCTCGCGTGGATACAAGTACCGGCACCATCAGTCAGGTTATCGATACGGCGCGGATACTGGAACTGCCGCTGAATGGCCGAAACACGGCGACTCTTGCATATACGGTTGCGGGCACCGTCGCAGCGCCGACGACCGGCGCAGACCAGGGCGCTGGCAAGACGTTTCCGGAAGCCGTAACGATCTCGGCAAATGGCTCACGGCAAAACGAGACCAGCTTTCTGTTCGATGGCGGCAACAACATGGATTCGTTCTCCTATGTCAATGCGCCTTTCCCCTTCCCGGATGCAGTGCAGGAGTTCAGTGTGCAGACAAGTAACTACAGTGCGGAGTACGGTATGAGCGCCGGCGGTGTCGTCAATATAACCACCAAGTCGGGAACGAATGTGCTCCATGGCGATGCCTTTGAGTTCGTTCGGAATCGGATTATCAACGCTCGTAACTATTTCGCTGCCTCAGTCGATCCCCTGAAGCGCAATCAATACGGATTCACCATCGGTGGACCGGTTATTCTTCCACGTTACAAAGGGCGCGACAAGACGTTCTTCTTTTTTGGATATCAGGGCACACAGACCCGCGCTGTCACCGGCGGGCTTAGTTCTTTTGTGCCGACGACCGCAAACCTGCAGGGGGACTTTTCCAACGTGCTGACGGTCAATCCGAATAATCCGTTGGGTAAGGCCATTACGATCAAAGATGCTGTCACCGGGCAGCCATTCCCCGGCAATATGATCCCGGCAAGCCGGCTTGACCCTGCCTCTCTCGGTCTGGCGAAGTTTTTGCCTTCCGTGGGAGGGAGCGGGCACATTCTTTACGCAAAACCGGTCCATCAATCGCTGAACGAAGAGATTGTCCGCCTCGATCATTCCTTCAGCGAAAACGACCGCCTAATGGGGCACTATTACTCGAACAAGTACTATCAGGCATCCACTTTGACTCCAGGTCTGACAATAGATTACGGAGATGGCGTCAACTTTCTGGTTCAGAATGCGCTGATTGGTGAAACCCACATCTTCAGACCGAGTCTGGTGAACGATTTCCGCATCGGCTACCATCGAGAAACTAACGAACGCTTTGTCCCGCCCGGCGCGCCGAATGTTAATGACTTCGGCGTTAAAATAGCTGAACCCACGGCCTACAAAGCGATCGAAAGCGTCTCTGTCAGCGGATTTTTCAGCATTGGCGATGGTACGGACGCGCGCTATCCGCGTGCGACGTGGACGCTTTCAGATACCCTGCGGTGGATCAGGGGCCGCAACTCGGTGGCCGTTGGATTTCGCGGTGATTTATTGCGCCTGGACGAACTGAATCTGTTCAATGAGTTTGGGGCGTATACGTTTAACTCGAATATCACGGGCTATGCCCTGTCGGACTTCCTGCTTGGAAGGCTGAACACTCTGGTGCAGGGATCCGGCGAGAACCGAAACCTCCGAAATCAATGGATCGGCGTTTTCGTTCAGGACGACTTCCGTGCGAACCGCCGTCTCAGTTTCAACTTCGGATTGCGCTGGGACCCGTATTTCCCCTGGCACGATCTTTACGGACGCATCGAGCAGTTTAATCCGGCCGGCTACGCTGCCGGGATAGTCTCGAAAGCATTTCCGAACGCTCCTCCGGGCCTCTATTTTCCGGGCGATCCCGGCGTTCCGGCGAATGCGGTGAATCCGGTTTACAAGAACTTCGCCCCGCGCTTCGGATTCGCTTACGACCTTTTCGGCGACAGTAAGACTGTGCTGCGCGGCGGAGGCGGGATCTTTTACGATTCCTCGCAGAGTGCCTTCTTTAATTCACGAATGGTAGACGCTACGCCATGGAGCCCCACCATCAGTCTCACCAACCCGGTCGGGCCGTTCAGTAATCCGCTGCAGGGCATTACTCCGCTTCAGGTTCCCCCGCCCTTTCCGCCGCCGGCCAACACCGTATTTACTCGGCCTGTGCTTGCTATCACGGAGGATCCCTCGGGCAACTTTCGAACGCCAACTGTTTATAACTGGAACCTGACAGTTGAGCGGCAGCTGGGCGCGGACTGGCTTGCGCGTGTAGCGTACGTGGGTTCTCGCGCTAACCACATCTATGTTGCCGAAGAACTGAATCCGGCCGTTTACACACCGGGCAGCACGCTCGGCACGGACGCGCGCCGGTTGTTTCAAGGCTTCACCAATATTTCACTGGCGAATCAGTCCGGAAATTCGCGTTTCAACGCGCTGGAATTAACTCTCGATAAAGCTTTCGCGCATGGTTTGACGCTCCGGGCGAACTACACTTGGTCGAAAAGCCTTGACGATCTGCCGGTCAATTGGGGCGCCCAGGGGCCGATGGCTGCTCAGTCGTGGGTTTATCCATGGTACTCCAGCAATGCCGACCGGCTGGATCGGGGACCTTCTCAGTTCGACCACCGGCAGCGCTTTGTAACAACATTTGTCTGGCAGCTTCCCTCTCTCGCCCACGCCAATACGCTGTTGCGATATGCGCTAGGCGGCTGGCAAGCTTCAGGGCTCTTCCAGTATCAGACTGGCCCGCCTTTAACGATCGTGGCCGGTAAGGATCAATCGAATACGGGAATCAATCAGGACCGCGCCGTGCTTGTCGGAAGCCCGTACGGCAGTAACGCGTGTACCACTGCCGTTACATGCGTGAGCTATCTGAATCCCTCGTCCTTCGTGCTTCCTGCTGTCGGCTCCTTTGGCAATGTGGGCAAGGGGCTCCTGGTTGGGCCTGGTCTCGTCAACCTGGATGCCGGGGTTGTCAAGATTGTCCCCGTTCGGGAGCGCGTGCAGGTTCAGTTTCGCATTGAGTTCTTCAATATTTTCAATCACGCGAATTTTAATAACCCCAACAGTTCTGTGAGCGGAGCAGGCCTGGGCCAAGTTCTTTCGGCTGCCGATCCGCGCATCGGGCAGATTGCCATCAAAGCCATATTCTGACATGTTGTTCGCCCTTTGCCGCGTGCGCATCGAGCGGGATAGCTGCTACGATGCTCCTGACTCCCTTGCAGGCCGGTCCCGAGTGAGACCATAAGGTCAGGAATAAGGGACAAAACGCTGAGGGACTTTTCGACATGGCCGATGAAATCTCCGCTGATCTCTCTCAACAGGTGAACATGCCATGATGTCGCAACTGGCATCCACCGCTCCCGCAGCGCTCCACAATCGTTGGGCACAGCTGACCTTCATGGTTCTCAGCACCGTCATGCTGTCGAACATGCAGTACGGCTGGACGCTGTTCGTCAATCCAATGCACGATGCGCGGCATTGGGAAAAGGCCGGCATTCAATTTGCTTTCACCATCATGATCTTCGTCAATACCTGGCTGAGTCCGGTCGAGGGCTGGTTAGTGGACCGGTACGGCCCGCGTCCCGTGGTGATGGCGGGAGGCCTCTTTACCGGGTTGTCGTGGATGCTGAACGCGCGGGCAACTTCTCTGCCCGTCCTTTATACAGCCGCTGTGATCGGCGGGCTGGGCGTGGGTTGCGTGTTTGGGACCTGCATGGGCACGGCGCTCAAGTGGTTCCCCGACAAACGCGGGCTCGCCGCCGGCATGATCGCCGCGGGCTTTGGTTTGGGAGCGGCCATCACTGTGATCCCCGTTGCGGGCATGATCCGGTCCAGCGGGTATCAGCAAGCATTCTTTTTCTTCGGGATGATCCAGGGCCTGTCGATCTTCGTGCTCGGCCTGTTCCTGATTAAGCCGATCGTGACTAAGGTCAGGTCCACGTCGCGCAACATCGTGCAGAGCGCCAGGAACTTCAAACCCGCCGAAGTGGTGCGCACGCCCGTGTTCTGGATGATCTACCTGGTTTACGTAGCAATCGCTTCGGGAGGCATGGTGATCACCGCCCAGCTTGGACCCATTGCACGCGACTTTGGCCTCGAAAAACAGATGCTGGTTGTGCTGGGCGCGACGGTCCCGCTGCTGACGTTGACGATTTCGATCGACAACTTCGCGAATGGCCTGACACGTCCGCTTTCCGGTTTTCTCTCCGATGCAATTGGACGCGAAAACGCGATGTTTTTGATCTTCGGCTGTGAAGCTCTGGCCTTTATAGGACTCGCGACCTTCGGCCACCATCCTGTCGCGTTTGTTGTTTTTGCGGCCATGATCTTCCTGTTCTGGGGCGAGGTGTTCTCCATCTTCCCGGCCATTTGCGGCGACACCTTCGGCGTGGAGAATGCGGCGGCCAACAACGGCCTGCTGTACACCGCGAAGGGCACATCGTCCTTCGCGGTGCCGGTTGCGAGTCTGCTGGTCGGCGCAGCCGGAAACTGGAGCCCCATCCTGATCACCTTCTCCGCATTCAGTCTGTTTGCGGGAGTGATGGCGAAATTTGTGCTCGCTCCCATGCGCAAGGGATTGCTTAAGTCGCCGCCCGACAGCCCCCCGGCGATTCCTGTGGCCGATCTGGGCACCGCCAGAGTAGGATAATGGTCGTGCGGCGCCGTCATCTCGACTCCGGGCCGAAAAAGTGGTAACAAGATTGTTAAGAGGAGGCCCGGAAACCGTCATTCCCCCGCAACCAACCAGTTTCAATCAGTTACGGCCATCCTGAACAACACTTTTCCCAATTTGCTAAGCAACTGAGAAACCCAAAGACCGGCCTCGATCATAATTCTCGCGAACTGTTACGGAGAAACGTCTGGCGCGCGCGCCACTAGTAAAGGCCTCGTAAAACCGTGGTTGCCCAGGAGTGTGGTCTAATAATTGTTCAAAATGCCGATCGGCATTACAGCAAGGAAACGATAGCAACTACATTGGAGAATGTTTCAACCATATGAGATCGCATACTCAAAATAAATATTCGAAGATAATCCAGCGGCCTCTCTGGGCGGTGGGAATACTGGCCTTTTGCACTTTCGGTAGTGCTTTTTCTCAAAACAAAGCCATCGACTTCAAGGAAGGCATGCCCTTTAGCGAAGGCTATGTGGCGGGCAATACCCTGTACGTTGCAGGTCAGCAAGGGCCCGACTCACATGGCAAAGTAACTGGAACCGATATCACTCTACAAACTACAAATACCATTGCCGCGATCGAAAAAATAGTAAAGAAAGCGGGCTTTCAGATGACCGATATAACATCCGTAACCGTTTATGTCACAGACTTGAACGACGTTCCGAAGATGAACGATGCCTATAAGAAGCTCATGCCAGATCCGAAACCAGCGCGAGCCACTGTGCAAGTTGCGGGCTTGATCGGTGGAGCGAAGATTGAGATTTCGGCCATCGCCGTGAAGCACTAGCCTATCCTTGCGTGAACGCGGCTGTATTGAGCTTTAGCTTTCCTCGCATACTCCTTATCAAGGCGGTCGTTCAACTGACGGCAGTTGGGGCGGCAGTTACAAATCTGCACCCATTATCGATGTTAATCGCCGTCGGCACGATCGGCCGCCGCCGCTCAGAAGCGATTCACGTTTTACGGGCTTCACCATATTGGGTATAGTCAAGAAACTCTCTCTTTGAATTGAAGGACTGTTGCGAGTTGATCAGGCGGACATGCTGCCCAAATATTGCCAGCGACCGGAGGCTCTCGAGAGCCGCTCGCGCCAGAGTTCCTACTTCGACAGAGCTGACTGATGACTGAGGCCCCAGACATACGCGGCAAGTGCGGACGCCTGGTCGGGGGTGAGTTGCGCACCACCCATAGGCGGCATCGGGCTGCGGTATTGCTTGGGTTGCGGCACCCCGTTGGTGATCACTTTCAAGATTCCAGCGAAACTGCCGTCACTCCACAACCATTTTTGACTTGTGAGCGGGGGGCCCAGCGACGAACCTGCGCCGTTCGCGCCATGGCAGCCTGTACAGCTCGCTCCGCCCACCTGACCGTGGTAAATGCGATCGCCCAAGGCAACCATCTCGGGTGTCGCTCCCTCGGGAACAGCCGCGCCTGCGTTTACATTCGTGCCTTCGGGCGGCTGGGCAGGGACTGCGACCACATCGCCGGCCCCAGCCGACGCACTTGGGCAGGGAGTGCCCGTCGCGCCGCGGATCGCGGGATCGCCGTTATAGGCAATTCGATAGATCCGTCCGCGAATGTCGTCAGACACGTAAAGGGACCCATCAGGTCCGACTGCGAGCCCGGAGGGACGGTGTGCAGCGCCTTCCGGAGTTTTTGGCGACCCCGCAAAACCGTCGGCAAAGACCTCGCAATTGCCGGATGCATGGTCGCCGGCGAGGGGCTGAAAAACAACGTTGTAACCGCCTTGCGGGTATGGAGCCCGATCCCACGAACCGTGAAAGGCGATGAAGACGCCGTCACGGTAGCGGGCTGGAAACCGTTTCTGATCGTAGCGCACAATCCCGTTCGGCGCCCAATGGGCGGGAAACGCGGCGACGGGGGCGATCTTGTTCGCGCAAACGCCGACCGCTTTACCGCCGTTGCCGCCGTATTCCGGCGCTAGAACAAGCTTTTTCTGCAAACCGTCGTAGTAGCACTCGGGCCAGCCATAGTCGCCGCCGGACTTCAAAAGCATCAGCTCCTCCGCCGGTAGCGTCGCTTCCTCGGCGGGTTTGTAGAGTTCCGGCCAATTCGCATGGAGCTGATCTCGCCCGTGCTGGGCCACAAAGATGCGCCCGGCGGAGTCGATGGCAAAGCCTTCGGCGTTGCGAATCCCCGTCGCAAAGCGAGCGCCTGGGGAAAATATCTGGTTTGTCTTGTTCGCGTCGTAGCGCCATATGCCGCCACGGGTTTCCAATTCGGTGCACGGTTTGGCGCCGGGTACTTTGGGTTGCCGGTTTTGCGGTTGGCAGGAATTGGTTGCAGAGGCAACGTCCACATACATTGATCCGTCGGCACTGATAATGAATGGATGCATCGGATGGTCGCCGCCGAGAGGCAATCCGGAAACAATGGCCTCCGGCGGATTCTGCGGCACGAGCGCGCCCGAAGTAAGTGAATATCGCACGATGCGGTCTTTGCTCTCGGCATAAATCGATCCCTTATACATGCCGATGCCCGTACCGCCGGCGCCGCCGGTCTGGACGGTCTCACCGAAACGCTGAATTACGTCCGCCTTTCCGGTTCCCGCCTTGTCTTGCAGGGCTACAAGGAATCCGCCTTCATGCGGCTTATCGAAATGGTAGTAGTCCCCCGACCAGGTGTTGACATAAACCACTCCGCTCGGACCCACTACCATGTGGCGAGCGTGGCCAATGCCGTCAGCAAATACGGTCGCGCAAAAGCCCGCGGGCAACGTCAATCCGCTGTCGTCGTGTGAGCATGCTCTGCTCTTGGCTGCTGCAGCCCGAGTGGAGTGGTTTTGAGCCGGCGCAAATGAACTGCCCGTGTACATTGCGGCGAGCGCGACGAGGGCATACAACAGAGTTTTGAACGGATTGGATATTTGCATTGAACGCTCCCGAAGATCGACGACGAGAAACAAGGGCTGACTGGCGAAGTATACAGAAAACTACTACATTGTCTGCAACATTTCCATCCGTCTTGCACTTCTTTGGTCAGCGCGCCGAAATATGAAGCTGCAGGCACGAGTGATTCTGCTTCCAAATGATCCCTTGCTTCATTTACATTCGCATTCGAGATTCCAACTCGTTGGACATCGGGGGACGGTTTCGACTCTGCTTCGAAAGGACGCTATCCCACCAATATTGGCATCTCTGTCGGATGACGTGACGAACGGACGTCTTCGACTGTCGAACCAACTTGACAGTGGGATGCGATCGGCCATTAGCATCTACAACTGGGAGCAAAGCCGAACGAAAGCTTGCCTTGAGTACATGCCGACGATCATCCGCTTCCTACGCTACAATCCCGTGCCGCCGTCGGAGCGAAGGTCCGATCGGCTGGTGGATTGCCGAACCGCCCTCGGGCTGTCCAAGAAGGAATCCGCGCAGGGCATCGGAGTAGACGCCAGCACCTTGGCACGGCCAGAATCAGCAAGTTACTGGACGCCGAGACACAGACTAATTTGCTTGTGAGTCACATGATCGCTATCGAGAACTAACGAGGCAAACGATCCTTTTCAGCCACGTCTTTTGCAATGCGTGTGATATTGTTCAACTCCTCGTCAGAACCCCCGTCGCCGCAAAAGCCAGCAGCATGAACGTGCTGACATAGAGCATAGTCAGAAAAATGGCCATTCCCTGTTGAAAAACCAGCATTCGGCTTGCCGCCGCCTTGGCGCGCTGGTCCCCTCGATTCAGCCAGCGTTGCTTCGATATCCGAAAAACTAAATAGACTTTGATTACGCTCGCCAGCACCTGACTTGTATAGAGGAGGAAGGGAAATGCCAACGACACACGGTGCGCGTAAAGGAAGAGAACCAGCGACACTACGGTTCTCGTAAGAAATACCCATACGAGATACGCCACGAGAACCCGGAAATCCGTTTCCATGGAGAGCGCTAAAGCCATAACCAAACCGCTCAACGAGGTCCAGATCGAGAGACGCTGGTCCGCTACGCACCACCAGATAAACCATCCGCAACGCTTCGGCCCCAGCGCCAGTGCGCGACTTCCGTTCCGTAGCATGTTTCCGGACCACCGCATCAGGTTCTGCTGCACCCGTTCGAATGATCTGTCGCCGATAGTCTCCATCGTCAACACGGTCGCATCCGGCACGTATAGCATCTGGTACCCGCGCTCCAGCAACGAGAACCACGTGCTCTTGTCGTCTCCGGAAAGAAAACGGAAGCGCCCCCAAAGCCAATGGTCCAGGTAATCCGCTTCCACGTTGCCAATGAACTCCTCGGCCACCACAATCGGGCCGCGGAAGATCGATAATCGGCCTGTTAGCGTCAGCACCTTGCGTGAGAGCGAATGCGACTGCATGGCAATCCGGCGTTGCGCGAAGCGCATGTCGCACCAGGACTGCATCCACGCCGGCCCGCGAACTGCCGCCGATTCATCGGTTGTCACGGCCCCCAACCTTTGGTTCAGTTTCAGCAGCGGAGCGCATTTTTCGAGCACCCCTTCTCCAATCAGGGAATCGCCATCGAGAAACACAGCCAAATCTTCCGGACCTACTCCGTAGCGGCTCATGGCCCGCAGGGCCAAGCCCATCGCCACTCGCTTGCCGGGCAGATTCTGGCGAACGATTCTGACCTCCGTGTCCAGACGCGCGTCGGCACCTGCATCGAAACCGGAGACTTGAGCGCAGTATTCCTCAATGACCTTCTCGTCCGACGGGTCTCCTGTCGCGACGAAGATTCGCGCCCGCACGCCTGCCGACCGGCACTCCGAGAAGATGCTGGCGAGCGCTCCTTCCGTGATCTCCGGCCGCTCCCTATAGGTAGTCATGAGGAAGTGAACCATGGGAGGCCGCCAGCCACTCTGCCATAAACGGTCTGCCTGACGGCGGAGGCGGGGAAATACCAGCCTGCCGTAAATGTTGGCGCGCACCAGGTGAATCAGCCACCAGCCGTATCGCCACGCCGCAATTGGTCCGATGATTAAAACCAATCCACCGGCCGCCTCGTCCCATACATGGTTCGGCAGGTTCAGGATCAGAGCCACGGCGGCCAGAACCATAAGAGCCAGCCCGAGCAGACTCAAAATATTGCGACCGAGCACTTTCATTTTCCCGGACCCCAAAGATAGTAACGCGCCCGGTAGAACAGGTCGGCTGCCTTTTCATCCTCAGCGGCAATTTTCCGAAATTCCTCCGGTACCCGGCTTCCGGGAAGAGTCTCGTACGCGAGAATCGCGCGTGCGGCTTTCGACAATTCGTACGGTTTCTGCTTTGCGTATTCGAAACCCGCGGCAGCCCGTTTCCGGTCGATGGGGGCGGAACTTCCCCGAAACTCCACATGCCCTGGATTGTTATTCATCGTGCGCTCGAAAAACCCAAATGCCCGATCGACATTCGCGCGGCAGCACCCCGTCAGTAGGGCGATTTCAGTCCAGGCCTCCAGATCGAACACGTGATAGTGCATGGCATCCCGCTCGCGATAGTCGAGCGAGCTTCCGTTCTCAAAGCTCAGGTTGACCTTCTCATGCTTTATGGCTTCCGCCAGATCGCGCTCATAATCGCCATTTCGGACCAGGTACCGATCCAGCATCAACTCGATCTTCAACTGGTGCGTCTTGTGATTGTTCGACGCCGTTTTGGGACCTAACTCCCATTTACGCTTTGCCGAGTACCACCGCTCCAGCCAGTCGCGCACTTCTGGGCTTTGCCCTTCCCGTCCTAACAAATCGAGGCTCCACAGGAATTCGTCCAAACGCGTTTCGTCAATCGGATTTCCGGTAGGCTGATTGACTCGAGCCCAAGCGACGATAATTTTCCGCGCGGCGTCCCTATACTCCGCCTTCCCACTCAGCTTGTAAGCCAGGGCGAGGGCCGCGAGATTATCCGCGTCCTGAAAGGCGCGCCGGCTGGCGACAAACTCCGGAGAGCTCTGGTCGGTTTCACCTGCGCTGTGAAGGGTGCGCACGGGAGCCGGTTCCTTCCGCCCGGCCCTCTCCGCGGCCTGCAGGACGCGCTCCCGAACCGCGGTCCAATCAGGATCCCGCACTGCGCTCGCGCCGCCGGCTCGAAATAGCGGACTCGTGGCCGGCCACAGAGTAGGCGCGTAATCCGCAGCATGGACCGTCGCTAACCGCAGCCACCAGGTATCCCGCTTCCGCGGAATGATCAAAGTCACGGGCAGTCCGGGAGGCATAGCCCGCAACTCGTCCCCGCTCACCCCCACGAATGTCAGTTTGACGGATGCCGACCGGTCTTGCGGATTGCGCCATCCGAATTGGGGCTGCTGCAGCTTCGGCGTTTGGATTTCCTTCAGAAACCCGGATGTTCTGTCAATCGACTGCACCTCGACGCTGTACCGCTTCCCTTGCGCCGGAATGAAGGCGGTTCCGCGTGTTCGCATCCCGACGCGGCCCGCTTCCTCCTGCGTCAAATACGCATCAATGTACGCTTGTTCGTCCGAGCGGCGCAACACCACGATCGCCTCGCCGCGCTCCACGGTCATTCCCGCAGTCTTAAACACGCGCATGACCACCGCCGGGAAAGGAGCACGGTATTCCCGGTTCGCAACATGCCGCATCGCGTTCTCGCAACCCACTCGGGCCAGGGCCACACGTTCCCGCGCGGCGTGTTCTTCCGACAGCCGAGTCTGCAGATCCCCCACCAGGAAATTGCCGCTGAAGAAGAATCCGGCGTCGGTGGTCCGGCTGGAGTTGAGCAGAACTTTTTGCTCTGCGAGCGCCTGGTCAAATTCCGCCTCGATCTTCTCCGCCCGCGCCTTTTCCGCCTCATACGCTTGCCGGCTTGTAATTCCGTTGTCCCAGAGTTTCTGCGCGCGTTCGAATTCCGACCTTGTCTGCTCCTTCACAGCGCCCAACTGCCGCACCTTTGCCGCGGCTCCTTCCAACTGGTCCCCGCTAATAACGTGATACGCGGTCAGCTTCGTCCTTTCCTGCCTGACGGCGTCCGTTGCCGTCGCTAAGTCGATCTCCGCGGATCGGAGCGTCTGCCGGGCCAATTCCGCCTGCCGGTCAGCCAACTCGCTGTCTACTCGCAGCAGCATCTGTTCCGCCTTCACCTGGTCCCCGGGCTTCACTGCCAATTCCTGGATGGCACCCGCGTCCGTTGAGACCACTTGCTCCAATTGCAAACTTGTCACCGCTGTTTCGACGGTCACCTGCGTCCAAAGCCGCGACATTGCGAGCAGCGCATAACGTGCCACCACGAGCCCGACGACCACGTAACAAGCAGCAATCAGAAACCGCCACGCCACGCGTTTACGCCCGGTCAAGGGCATCTCGGGAGGAGGCGCCACCGTCAGTTTCGTAACCGGTCGGTCCAGCTGCTTTAGCACCCCACCGATTGACGTCATCCGCCCGCTCAAGACGCCTGCCGTGAACTCCTCGAGCAGCGACGTTTCGCGCTCGCCCAACTTAACAAACCGTGCAGCCAGGGTGTTGCCGTTCCGGCGCACCACTTCCGCCAAAGCCTCGAATGATATTGCGAATCCTTGAAAATTGAGCCGGAATACTAATTCGATGCGGTCGCCGGTGCTGGCCGCCGCGGTAAAGCAACGTACCCGGAATCCCCCCACGCTCCAGTCTTCGGTCGCATAGGATACTCCGCCAATCGTTACCTCGGCTGGCGCCGTTACCCGAAAATGCCGCCGTTGCGAGGCGGCTTCGTGGCTCACAATCAGGGTTGCCATACTCGTCTCGTTTACGCTTCTGCCCCAATCCCTGCGGCCGCGCGCCTTGCTAGTGGGCGCGCCTTTCTCCGATCCAGCAGATGCACCAAGTCCACGATGGGACGAGCGCTGTTGACCTTCTTCAATAGCCCCCGGAACAGGGGCGATTGGTTGCCGATGACGAGCGTTTCGGCATGCTCCAGAAATTCCGTGAAGTCGGCCGTCAGCATTCGGGCAACGTGGGGAATCACGCCATTGATGTACTCCCGGTTCGCGCCGCAGACGCTGGCAATGCTGACATAGGGATCGTAAATGCGGACGGCGTACCCGCGTCCATGG
>JAOAPQ010000489.1 GCA_025462965.1 Bryobacterales bacterium | reverse complement strand
TTCTTATCCCAGAAGCGCGACGCGCCCACTCCACGCGAGCGGTAGGGGAGTTGTGAGGTCTCCGGCATTTTCGTCATCCGGAAGATCATGCCGACATCCATCGAATTTACGTAAAGCGTGTGCGTCTCCGGATCGAAGGAGGCGCCTCCCCAGTTCGCGCCACCATTAGTGCCGGGAAACAGCACTGTCGGCTTGAGTCCTATAGGAGTGAACAAGGTTCCGAAGGCGGCTCCTTCGATCAGCTTCTCACAATACGCGTGCGATTCCGGCGTGACGTCGGTCAAGTCTTCCGCACGAAAACTTTGACGCGCGTACGGCGCGGGCTTCACCGGAAAGGGCTGCGTCGGGTATGCCGATTCTCCTGGAACCTCGCTCGCGGGAACGGGTTTTTCCACGATGTCGAACAGCGGTTTGCCCGTCGTTCTCTCGAAGAGAAAAGTGAAACCCGTCTTGGTGACTTGAGCCACTGCGTCTACCGGCTTGCCGTCATGCAAAACGGTGACGAGCGTCGGCTGCGCTGGAATGTCATAGTCCCAGAGGTTGTGATGGACGGTCTGAAAGTGCCATAGCCTCTTGCCGGTGAGCGCGTCGACTGCCACCAGCGAATCACCGAAAAGCCCCGCACCTTTGCGATCGCCTCCGTAATAGTCGTGCGATGGCGACGTCAAGGGCAGGAACGCGATGCCCCTTTTCGTATCGATGGTCGGAATGGACCACATGTTGGCGCCGCCGCGGCCTCTGGCCGAATTGCGTTCCCAGGTCTCGCCGCCGAACTCGCCCGGCTGGGCCACTGTATGAAAACGCCAAAGCATTTTTCCGGTCACGGCATCGAAGGCGCGCACATCGCCGTTCGGTCCGAGCGGCTCCGTATCGGGAACGATCGATCCGCAGATCACCACGTTCTTGTAAATCGCGGGAGGCGAGGTCATTCCATATCCGCGCCCGAAGCTGCGCTTGTCATTCGGATCGATCATGCCATCCCGAAGATTTACGAATCCGCCGGCGCCGAATGAATCGATCGGCTTTCCGGTACCCGCGTCAATGGCCCACAGTTGGCCGTCGAGCGTTCCATAGAACAGGCGTTTGGCCGAGCCGTCGCTCCAGAAGGCTGCGCCGCGGCTCGCGAACAGCATCTGCGGTTTGGTCTTATCCAATTTCGGATCGAAGGCCCACAACTCCTTGCCGGTTTCCGGTTCGATCGCGATCAGGCGGTCAAACACGGTCACGACGTAAAGCACTCCATCGACTAAAAGCGGCGTCGATTCGAAGGCGCTCTTGACCGGAGATTCCGTTCCATCGCTGATATCGCCTGTGTGGTAAGTCCAGGCGGGTTTCAGCGTGGCGATATTCGTTCGATTGATCTGTTTGAGAGGCGAATAGCGCGTGCCTCCCGCGTCGCCGCCGTACACTGGCCAATCCTGCGCGTTCGCAAAGAGCGGCAGGACGAATAGGATAGACAGTCGAGTCATGAACCTATTTCAGATGGACAGGCTGCGTGAAGGCGCCATTCCCGGCCGAATCCCAAACTGCGAAACGAACCCATTTCTTGCCGGTGGCGTCGAACGGGATGCGGAATTTCTGAGAACCGAACGGAGCCTTATCCGAAAGGCCGATCACCTGGCGTTCAACCTTGTCCCCATCGCTCCATACCAGTTCCGCGAATTCCGGAGGGAAGGTCCACTCGGCTTCGGCGGTGTACGTTCGCTTCGCTCCGGAACCTTCCAGGCCGGAGTTGCGAAGCAGCACTTCTCCGCTGCTGACGAAATAATCTCCCGCCCGCATCGCGCTCAACAGAGGCGACCAGCCGTCGTCGAACTTCGGGACACGATCGAGTTTCACGTAGTTGACGACCAACTGCGGGAAAGTCTCATCGTCCGGGTACTTCATATATGTGTCGCCTTCGGCAATCATATATTTCGGTCCGGTCCAGTTATTCATGTCGTCGAGAAGACCGAGGCAGCGCACTTCGCACAAGCGCCTCTGCGACAGATCGACGGGGAGCGATTGGAACGAGCCGCCCAGGAATCGGTCGCTGCGGAAGAAATCTTTTTCGCGCACTGCGTCCGGGTACCCGGCCGAGCCTTTTGTTCGCGGATGAGTCTGCCACACCAAGCCGTTCTCCTGTTTCAACAAAGTCAGTTCTGTCGCGGCTGTCGTCGCATGATAGACCTTGCCGTAAGGCGCAAGAGTCTCTTCAAAGGGCTGACCTGCCGGCCCCTTCGCCGGTTCCTTCACGTGACTGAAGAACAGCGGCTTGGGGAACACGAACATGTAGTGCCCGCCGAAGTTGGCATCGGGTTCTTCACCGGGGATTAGAAGCATGTCGCGATCGGAGAAGCGCTGGCAGCCCTCAAAGTACACTTTTTGCTCGTCGAAGCGGCGCTGGCCGGTATCGGTGGGATGTGAGTCGCCGTGAAAGTCCGCCAGGATCGCCATATTGATTCCGAGCGAGCGGAATACCGGCAGCCAGGTTGGCTCCTGATCGATGGTTCCGACATCCGTGAGCTGTTCGTTGAAGTGAAAATGGAAATGGCTCACCAGGACTTTGTAGCCGGGGAGCGGCTTGTAGACATCGTCATGCGTGAACGCCATGACGGCCTGCTGGGTGGCGTGGCTGTCCTCCGGACTTAAGTAGAAATACACCGGCATGCGCTGCTCCGTGCCGGGCGGCGCGTTATAGAGAGCGAAGTTATTGAGGTCGCCGCGGGCTTCCCCGACGCGACGATTCCAAACCTCATCGGACACGCCCCACGCCTTGGCGCCGTTCTCACGTTCGGCCTGGCGGGCGCCGATCGAGAATGTGTTGCCGCTATCCTTCCGGTAATAGACGTACCCGAGGTTTGTCTCCACCTCTCGCGACCAGAAGAACTTGTGCGACGGCGGAAGAAATGCGAGGGCCCCGCCATTGGCCTCAAGGATCGCCAGACGATTGCGGGCGCGCAATGAAACAGCCTGCTGATTGACGGCTCCGCCGAACCCGTAATGCTGCCAGCCGCGGGCCGTGTCGCGCCAGACGACGCGAGTGTCGTCGGCGATGGTGAAGCCTTTTAGACCCGCGTTATATTTGTATGCCACCGAAGGCTCGCTCGTTTTCGCAATGGCTTCCTGGCGCAGGAGATTGGTTCCGCGATAGACCGTGTACTGCAGCGACCCGGAGAAGATGCCTCCGTCGAAACCGGGGAAGATCACTTCGAGCCTCGCGCCGTCGGTCTTCACCTGACAGCTCGTAGCGTTGTATTTCGCCCAGGTTCGCCGGATCTCCTCGGGTTTTCGAGGTAGGCCCAGGTTGGTGCCGGGACGTCCGGGAACCATGAGGGGGGAGTCCCAGAACGCGTTCCACTTCTCTTTCTCCACGACCTCTGGCGTGAACTCGACCTTCAGGTCGCGCAGTGGCGCCATCTGTTGTTCTGACAAGCGCCGTACGCCGCTTGTGATCTCGAACTCCGGCGTCAGACTCTTGCCCAGGACGATCCAGCTTCCGCCATTCTTTTTGGCGGCGAGTTCCTCGACCGTCGGTTGGCCCCCATGGATCGAAAAGCTCGCGCGTAGCTGTTCCCCGCGCTCTCCTTGCCAGGTGAATTCCAGGGAACCTGCGCGGAGTTGCGCCTTCAGCCCATCCTGCGCCTTGTAGCCGGCCATGTCGCAGTTCAAATCCTGACCTGCCGCCGCAACGATCATAAACAACGCGACCAAGAATACACGCATCATCTTCAGATTGCCCTCGCCATTCGCAGGCTCAGTATATCGATCATGGTTTCGATCATCAAACTTACCGCATGGAAGCGGACGATTCGGCTGGGTATTGTGTTCTTTGTGTGTCCCTCGCCAAGCCGTTGATTTGTTTGAGTGAACGCGGTTAAGATTCCCCGAGCGGCGGCCCAAATCGCGCTCAATTCGAACCAAGTGGCCGTCGCGTGACGATATGATCTACAGATCACTCTGATGCGCCTTCGCTACGTCGACGCGACGGTTATTCTGGCCTACCTGATCGGCTTGACCTGGCTCGGCTTGCGCTTTGCTCGCCGCCAGACATCCACCGACGCCTACTTTGTTGCCAAGCGTTCGATTCCTTCCTGGGCCATGGGAATTTCGCTCTTGACGACTTTTGTCACCAGCGTTACGTTTGTCGCTTACCCGGGCTCTTCTTACGCAAAAAACTGGTCATTGCTCGTGCCGGGATTCATGATCGTGGGGATACTCGCGTTGGTTGGCTCCATCATAATTCCGTTCTACCGGCAGGAAGTCCGCATGAGCGCGTACGAGTACTTTGGCAGGCGGTTCGGCCGGCCAACGCGCGTTTACGCTTCGCTCGCTTTTGCCGCCGGACATTTTTCGAAGATGGGTTTCGTGCTGTATCTCGCCGCGTTGACGATCAACAGCATGACCGGCTGGAACGTGGAGCAAATCATCGTAGGCGTCGGCGCGCTGACGATTCTCTACACGCTGAAGGGAGGTCTGGAGGCGGTGATTTGGACGGACGTCGTGCAGGGCATCATTCTTTCGACCGGCATCCTGATCTGCCTCGGCTATTTGTTGTTCCTGCCTCCAGGGGGGCCGAGCGCGGTCTTTCAGGTCGCCGCCGGCAATCATAAGTTCAGTCTGGGAGTCATCGACCGGGACTTCAGCCAGCAGACTATACCCGTACTCCTGATTTACGGCTTTTTCTGGTACCTGCAAAGATACACGGCGGATCAGACGGTGGTGCAGCGGTACCTGGTTGCGAAGACCGACGGGGCGGCACTGCGGGGCGTCGCGCTCGGGGCGACCTTGTGCGTGCCGGTCTGGGCTTTGTTTATGTTGATCGGTACCTGCACATGGGCGTTCTATAAATTGACCAGCGAGAGATTGCCGGGGTATGTGAAGCAGGCCGATCAGGTATTCCCGCACTTTCTCGCGACGCATTTGCCGCCCGGCGTCGCGGGAATCATTATGGCGGCCCTGATTGGCTCGGCGATGTGCGCATTGTCGAGCGACTTGAACAGTCTGTCATCGGTGGGCGTTGCAGATCTTCTTTCCATGCTGCGGCCGGAAGCCAGCGATCGGCAGCGACTACGGACAGGGAAGTACTTTGTGGCGGGGTGCGGGATTGCATGCGTCGCGATGGCGCTGGTTCTGGCGCAGGCCAAGGGCTCGGCGCTCTCGATGTGGTTCACGGTCTCCGCTATCGCAAGCGGCGGTTTGGCCGGTCTTTGGGCTCTCGCGTTCCTCACCACGCGAGGTTCGCGCAGAGGTGGATATTTCGGAATTGCGGTAACGCTGATCTTCACGATTTGGGCGAGCCTGACACTGCCCGGTAAGCGCGTGGTGGACCTTGGCGCATGGAATTTCCCGTGGCACGACTACATGATTGGCGCCATCGGGAATCTCGCGCTGTTTGTGTTCGGGTACTTGGGCAGCTTGGTTTGGCCGGATCGTGAGAACGCGGGCGATCCCCTTCGTCAGGTCACGCTTTGGAATTGGCTTCGTTTGTCCAGAATGCACGAATGATCGCGCTGTTGTCGACGTCCCCGTAGCCTTGTTCCTCGAGTTTCACCAGCAGGATCCGGTGCAATTCCGACAGAGGCGCCGGGCTGCCGGATTCAGCGGCGGCCGCCAGGATCAGGTCGACATCTTTTCGATGCTGCGCGAGTCGGGCTTCCGGAGTGAAGTCTCCTGCGAGCATCTTCGGACCCTTGTTATCCATGACACTGGAATACGCCGCGCCGGCGCGAAACACCTCGAGGGCCTTCGCGGGATCGAGCCCCAGCTTGCGCGCGAGCGCGAGGCCCTCGCCAAGGACCGCGCGATTGAGCCCGAGCACCAGGTTGTGCGCCAGTTTCATTCGCGCGCCGCTGCCTGCAGGCCCCATATGAAAAATACGTTTGGCGATTCTGTTCAGCAGAGGACGGTAGCGTTCGAGGATTTCAACATCTCCGCCCACCAGAAGAATCGCAAGGCCCGCGCGCACCTGCGTGCTCGAGCCGCCGACGCAGGTATCGAGGTAGTGGACGCGGCGCGATTCCATCAACGCGGATAATGTAGCCATTTGCGCGGGGTCTCCCGTGGTCGCATCCAAAACCACTGCGCCGGGCAGGATCTCCGCATCATTAAGAACTCGCGTCGAGACCGACGCATTTGGCAACGCCAAAAAGACCGTTTTCGAGCGCGCAAATACCTCGTTGGCGGACGCGCAGTGGCTGCGCGCGGAGTCAATATCGAACCCGAGCGCATCACTTCCAAGGCGGTCTGCGATGGCTGAGCCGAGCAGGCCGAGGCCGATGATCCCGACCATTCTCGCTAGAGCTTACCAGACCAGCCGGAGCGCGAGCTGCGTTCTTCGCGAAAGATTCGATTGGCTGGTGATCAAGCCGAAGCTCGAACTCGTTGGCGTCAGATTCGGCGCGTTGAAAAGCGGGTGATTGAACAGATTAAAGAACTCGCATCGGAATTGCAGTGAGACTTTCTCCGCAATACGGAACTGCTTGAGCGCCGAGAAATCCACGTTGTTCACGCCGTCCTGGCGCAGGTTCGAAAACGCGTCAGCAAACGTTCTTACGTTGTTGGCGAGTTGTTGGGCGGAATTCCGATTGAAGCGAGTCACGTCAAAAACTCCGCTTACGTTGCGCGGTTGGTTGTTCAGCGGCCCTCCCAGATAGATCACATTGCCCCAGTTCAGCGGCGCGCCCACTTGCATCGTGAAGATCCCGTTGACGGACCAGCCGCCAATGAACGTATCGACGATACGGCTCTGCTGGGATCCGAAGAGCCGGCCCTTGCCGAAGGGGAGATCCCAGGAGCCGCTCGCTACGATATGCTGCGGCCGGTCATCCGAAGATACGTCTTTTACGAGCGCTGTGTCGCCGCCGTTCAACCGGGTGGTCTTCGCGATCAGCTTCGAGTATTGGTAGTTCACCAAGACCTGCACGCCTTTCGAGAAGCGCTTGCGCAAGCGCCCCTGCATCATCTGAAAGTAGGTGCTCCCGATGTTCTGGCTCTGCGCAGTGACCCCCGTGAACTGCGGGAAGGCTTCGAGCAGTTGCGACGCCGGAACGGTCGTACCGTTCAAGGTCGTGCCCGGGAGCAGACCCGCGAACGGATTGGGCACGTTCGCGGTAAGCGCATTGATCACCGGCTGATCGCGCACGGGCGATCGGCTCAGGTACTGATTCGGGATGAAGTTGAGGTTTTGATTCACCGCGAGATGCACGGCATGGTTGCCAGCATAGCCAACCTCCAGGACGCTGTCCCAGGGAAGTTCATGCTGAATGTTGAGGTTGTATCGGAAAGAATAAGGGTTTTTCTGGTCCGGCGTTACAAAGGAAACGCTTTGACCGAGATAAGTCGCCAATCCCTGGGAAGACCCCTGAGGGTGCTGCAACGCGGGAAAAGGATTGCTGAGCGTCGCGGCCGGCGTAAGGAAGCCATCGTTCGTTGCGACATACGGAGTCGTCTGGCTGAAGCCTGGTTGATTGATGCCGAAAGTTCCCAGATCGAAATAGAACATGCCGACTCCGGCGCGCACGACGGTCTTTCCGCCAAGCGCCGCAGGCTTCCAGGCCAGGCCTAAACGCGGACTGAAATTACCGCTGGTCTTGTAAATATCCGGATTCGAAGAGTTCGCAAACAGCAGCCCGCCGCGCACCTGAAACTGGCTCGCAGGGAGCAGCGAGAGCGGGTTGTTAGCATAAGCCGCCTGCGCCGCCGCGGCGATCGGGCTTGGGGTGGTCGTGTCGAATCCGTTAACGGTGCGGTTGAATCGTTCATTTGTTGGAAGGTCGTGCTCGTATCGCAAGCCGACGTTCACGGTCAATGTGGAAGTAGGGCGGTAATCATCCTGCAGAAAGATGCCGTAGTATTTGGATTGGATCGTGTACGAAGTGTTCAGATCGAATTGGCCGGAACTCGGCAGACCAAGTAAGAACGCAGCGTAGTCTTGACCGATAGGCGAAGCTCCCGAGTTGCTGAAAGGGCCGGCGGTCCAATCCGAGGCAAAGGTGTAGGCGCCGCTCGCGTTGCCATACGCAGTAGCGCTCTGACGCCCCATGCGGAGGTCGGCGCCGGCCTTCAGAGCGTGGCGGTTCAGAACCTTCGACACATTGAGATAAATCTGATATTGATCGAACGGGCTGGGACCGTTGCTGGCCGCCGTGTTACACCCCATGTACGAATAGCTTTTGAAGGTGATGCAGGGCAAGGTGGGAAATAGGGTTTGCGCGGCGAGCGCGGCGGGAAATCCGAAAGTCGCCAGGCTGAGGCCAGCGCTCGGAACGCCGCGAATTTCATTGAACCGGGTCCAGTTTAGCCGGAAATCAAAAAATGTCGTGGGGTTGAGGGTGTGGATGTAGTCGAGGGTCGATCCCACGCCGTAACGGTTTAACGTGTTGCCATCCGCAATTGGGAAGTCATCGTTTTGCAGCAGGTTCCGGTTGTATTGGCGAAATGTGAAGAAGAACTTGTTCCGGTCGTTAGCGTTGTAATCGATCCGGCCCAACGTGTTGTTGTAGGCGTCCTCCTGAAGCGTGTTGACGGAGTAATTAGCGCCGAAGTCGGGGCGTCCCGGAATGTTTGGGAGGGGATACAAAGCTTGGAGCTTTTGCGCGACCGCGCTCAGGCGCGACGATGGAATGATGTTTCCAGCGAACGGCTGACGTTGGACGCGACCGGCTTGCGAAACTCCGCTCTGCGGATCGTATATCTGATAATTCGCGCCCAATGCCAGCAGCTTTGAAAAATCGCCAGTTCGCTCCTCAGCCGTGGGGACCGTGTCGGTGCCGGAGTTCAGCGCGGGAGCTTTGATCTGCTCCCAGGCGAAGTACGCGAAGAGGCGGTTGCGGCCGTCAAACACCTTGGGAATGAAGATGGGTCCGCCGGCTGTAAGACCGTATTGGTTGTAGCGCGTCACGGCCTTCGGCTGCCCGGCGGAATTGGCGAAGAACAGGTTCGCGCCCAGGGCTGAAACTTGGTTGAAGGCGTAGGCGGTTCCATGAAACCCGTTAGTGCCGCCCTTGCTGATCATATTGATGGTGCCGCCACCGGTATGACCGTACCCGGCATCGGCCTGAAACACTTCTACTTTGACCTCCTCTACAGCGTCGAGCGGAGGCTGATAGGCTGCACGCAAGTTGGCAGTCGTCACGGGCGCGCCGTCGAGCAGCAGTTCGTTGGTCTGAGAGGGCGCGCCGCCCATAGAGATACCGGAAGGACCTGATGCATCGTAAGGACGGACGAACTGAATATTTCCCGTGGGAATCACTCCATATGCCACTTGCGAGAGGATGAGGGCGGCTCTCCCTGAAAGCGGCAGGTCCGCCACCTGCTTCGCGTCAATCACTTCTCCGGTTGATGCCGTGGCGGATTGGACCAGAGACGCCTCTGCGCTGACGGTGACTTGTTCGTTGATGGTCCCGACTTCGAGCACGGCATCGACTGTGACACGGTCGTTAATGCTGAGCCGGACTCCTTCGCGCAAATACCGTTTGAACCCGGAAGACTCGACGGAAATTGTGTACGCCGCCGGCGCCAGGAACGGAATGTTGTAGAAGCCGTCGGAGCCCGTCACGGTTTCCGAGCGCGCCTGGGATTCCTGGTTCACGACGGAGATCTTGGCGCCAGCCACAACCGCGCCTTGACTATCGGTGACGCGACCATTCAGAGTCGCCCGGAACTCCTGGGCCCGGCTCAACCCCGCTGAGGCAAAAAGAAGAATGAAGACGGCTCCTAAACGAGTGTTGCTAATCAGTGGCATGCTGGCTCCCTAAAAGTTGAATCTCAGACCAAAGCGGAACTGACGGGCGTCCAAGCCTTCCCGCGCGAGACTGATGGTGCTGGTGACGGTAGAGAAGCCGTTGAGGCTGCGGATCGATCCATCGGCATTGCGTAGCAGATTGGACACGTTGCTGCCGGGCGCCGCGAAGTGCGGCGTGTTGCTGAAGTTGAGCGCTTCGGCGCGGAACTGAACTTTCCAGCGCTCGGAAATGTCAAACTGACGGAAGAGGCTGAAGTCCCAGTTGCCGACGCCGGGCGCGCGCAGCGAACGGTAGCCTGCTGTTCCGAATCGTGGGGTAGTAACGGAGGCGAAGGCCAGCGGGTCGAAATACGAGACGGTTGAGCCGATGGCCCCGAAGGTTTCCGCGCTCGCTTTCACCTGGTCCGCGCGTTGGGTGCTGCCCGGTAGATTGAGCGATGCGCCGTCAGCGCTCACCGAGTATGGCGTGCCGGTCATCAGGCTGAGAAGATTGTTCACCTGCCAACCGCCTATGAGCTTTGCGCCGAATCCGTCCTGAACCCATGCTCTCCCCTTGCCGAACGGCAGTTCCCAAACGCTGGTCACGTGAAAGGCGTGCGTACGATCAAAGCCGGTCAGGGCTTTGTTCATCGATAGATAAGGGATGGCTTGCACCTTCGGCGTGTCCTCGCTGTTGTCGTTCATTCCCATGGCTTTAGACCACGTGTAGGCCATATTGAGCTGCAATCCATGGGAGAAGCGGCGAGTCAGAGTGGTTTGCAACGCGTTGTATTGTCCGTTGCCGTAGGCATGCTCCACTTCGATGGTCTGGGCCGTTCTGCCGAATTGTTGGAACAGAGGCTCGCCTGCCTGGCCTGCGCCGATCACCTGTCCAGCATTCAAATCGAGAAAGCCGAACTCGTGTACCTGGCGTGTTCCGACATAGCTTGACTGGCCCGAGAAGCCGTACTTCAATTTGCCTTGAATCGAGAAGTTGAAGGACTCGATATAGCCGCGAGTGAGATTCTTACCGACGGTCGCGATCGCAATATTTGAGGGGACGCTGACGATCCCGTTGCCTAAGCTGGGCGCCGTAACCGGCGGTAGCCCGCTGGCAAGCGTGCCCGCGGATTGGTATGCGTTGGGCGCAGTGATCACAAGCGGGATCAGGACCGGATAATTCGCCCGCAATGCTTGGGTTTCCAGGTAAGGATCGTTGGTGATGCCGAAACCCGCGCGAATAACCACGTTCTCAGTCAAACGATAAGCCACGCCGACCCGAGGCGCGAACATGCGCTTGCTGATCTCCACTCCGCAACCGGTGGGCACCGAGCCGACGCCGCAGATCAGCATGGAATTTGTTGTGGGATCATATCGTTCCAGTCCCCTGCCGTCGCGTTTCAGAAACGGAATGTACTCCCACCGGGTTCCGTACGATACAGTCAACTTCGGAGTTACCGTCCATTGGTCGCGAATGTATAGACCGAACAGGTTGGCGCGAACGGTGTAGCCGGATTCATCCGACAACTGATTTCGACCCATGGTGGTGGGCAAGCCCAGCAGGAAGGTTGCATAACTGTTGAACTGATTCGATGCCGGGCCGCCTAGCGTTTGGGTCGGTCCGCCTCCGAAGACAAATCCGCCCTGCCCGCCGAAAGATGTCCCCGCGTTGAACTGCTCCTGGCGCTGGTTCATGTTCTGGCTGTAGAGATCCACGCCGAAGCGCACATTGTGGGTCTTCTTCGTCCAATTGGCGTTCGCCGTGTAACTGAATTGCGGATCGTGCCGATAGTACGGCATATAGTTCTCGTTGGTCCCCACGGTGGTGTAGTTACTGATCTGGATCGAGGGCCAGCCACCTTCCAAAGTGGTTGCGCCATTCGTTCCGGGGATGCCCAATTGCTGCCCGATCTTTTCATCCACCCGAGCCTGGACGGAACTGACATCCGGCAGCGTCGCGCCGTAAAACGCATCGACGATGAATGCAGGCGAAAGAATGTACGTGGCCGCCGCGGTGAGGCTGTACGTCCTTCCCCAACCGTTGCCGGGATTGCCGCCGGACAGCTTGGGAGGACCGCCCGCAATATCGCCGAAGACCTGCCGGTCGTAATCGTTCCAGTCAAGAACACCGAGGCGAATGAAGGAAGTAAACTTCGATGTCGCGTTCCAGTTCAGCTTGGCGTCGCCGATGTGGCGGTCGAACGTGAAAGGGCCGGTGGCGTAGTAATTGTTGGTGAGGCCTGGTAAGTTTGGCAGCGGGACGAACGCCGCGATCTTCTGAGAAATCGCGCTGATGCGCGAGAGCGGGACCTGGTTGCCCGCGAAGGCCGTGCGATTAGCTCCTGTAGCGAGTCCCGTAGCCGGGTCGTAGATGGGCGTGGTGGACGCGGACATATCGCCGCCCTTGATGGCCGCGGTCGGCACTGTGGTCAGCAGCGATTTATTTTCCCGGTCGTTCGATTCCTGATAGCTCAGAAAGAAGAAGAGTTTGTCTTTGATGATGCCGCCGCCGACGGTCCCGCCGAACTCGTTGTACACCAGTTTCGGCACTCGCTGACCTGTGGGTTGAAAGAAGGGCTTGGCTTCCAATTGATTCCCGGTGTAGGTCTCGAAGCCTGAACCGTGCAGGCTGTTCGTGCCGCTCTTGGTGTGGACGTTGATCACGGCCCCGCCTGCCAGACCTTGCTCGGCATCGAAACTGTTCGTCGCCACCTCGACTGTCTCAATCGATTCAAGCGTCGGCACGTACGACGACACCCATGGGAGTTGCACGTTAGTGGACGTCGCGCCGTCGATGCGCGTCGTGTTAGATGCGTTGCCGGCGCCGTTGACGTTGAAGGTCAGCGCCCGGGTCGGGTTGCTGGCGATTGAGTGCGCATTGGCAGGCGGCGTCACGCCCGGCAGAAACCGGAACATCTGCTGGTAATTGCGGCCCGAAGGCGTGGGCGCGTTTTCCAAAGTTTTACTGGTGATTTCGGATTGGATTTGCGAGTTGTCGGTTTGGAGCAGCGCGGCTTCAGCCGAAACCTGCACGGACTCCGCGACTTCGCCGATGCGCATGATGAGGTCGACGCGGGAAATGTTGTCGATGGTGACGGGCACGCCAGTACGCGTGGCCGGTGCGAAACCTGGCTTCTGGAAAGTGATATCGTATGTCCCGGTCGGCACATCGGTGAAGCTGTATTGTCCGGCTTCGTTGGTGACTGTCTCGCGATACTGGCCGGTGCCTTTATTGGTCAGGAGAACCCTCGCTCCGGCCATCGTGGCGCTAGACGACTCAGTTACGTTCCCGGCGACCGATCCGTATAAGCTTTGGGCATCTAATCGGGATCCCAGGGCGGCGGACAGAACAACTAAAACCATGCTGGACTTGAGCATCGTTTTCGACTCCTCTATAGGGTCATGCAGGTCAGCGTTACCGCAGACTAGGCGCGCCTTCGACCCTAACCACTCATGAGCGGAAGAATATATCAGCCGACTCATGGCCCCATGGGGATTCCGCATCCCTTGTATGTCCCCGGTCAAGCTATTGATTTGATTCAAGCGCGCGCGTTTGTCTCCCCTCTCATGAGGCCGCTCGAAACAGGAGCATAATTTGGTCCTGAAGGCTCATGCGATATACACTGTCGCCATGCGATTCAGGATCTTCGCGGCGTTGACGTTTGCTTCGCTGTTGTTTGTCGCGGCTCGGGGGCAGACCGATCGGGTGAAGGAACTGGCCCCGGGAGTCTTCTTTTGGCAGGGCGATCCGGACCAGCGGCAACCCGCCAACTGTACCTGGATTATCTTCAAGGACTACGTGCTGGTGATCGACGCGAATTTCCCGTGGGGTGCGCGCGATATTCTGCACACGATCCAGAAGACTACCAACAAGCCGATCCGTTTTGTCTTCGATACTCACTATCATGGCGACCACGCATTCGGGAATTCCATCTTCACGGACGCGGGCGCTTCGATCATTTGCTCCGAAGCCTGTGCCGGTGAGCTTCGCACGAAAGGCGCCAAAGGATTCGAGAACTGGAAGGACGCCGCCCATCCCCTCACCGGCGCGCATTTCGAGCCGGCTACGATTACGTTCACCGACGCCATGGTGTTCGACGACGGCGCCCATCGAGTCGAGATTACGCGGGTCGGGCCCGGCCATAGCAAGGGCGATTCCGTGGCTTATCTGCCGAGCGAGAAGATCCTGGTTACTGGAGACCTGTGCGTTACGTGGTCCGCGGGCAACAATGTCGCGGATGCCGATGCGGACTACGAAAACTGGCTTCGGGCGCTGGACCGCATGGATAAATGGGACGTCAAGACCGTAATTCCCGGCCACGGAACTCCCGCGGCGCAATCCGCGCTTCACGCGCAGCGCGAATACTTAGCCGATATGCTCAGTCAGGTGCGAACGGGTAAGCGGGCCGGCAAATCCGCCGATCAATTGGCGAGTGGGATAGATCTAAGCAAACACGGAAATCTCGCCGCGAGCAAAGCAGGCAACGCGACATCGATCCGTGCGATGTACAAGCGGCTTTGATCCGAAATGTTACCTGGCGGCAAGTTCCCCAGACGCGGCCGCCTTGCCGATTGACAGCAGCATCAAGTCGGAATCTTCACGATCCACCTGCGTGAACAGCACCGACGCTCCGTCCGGAGGGCTCGAAAGAAAGTGGTGCACCGGGCGATCGAGCGTCACCAGGGGCCTGGCCGCCTGATCCGCAAAGCTGTAGAATCCCATTTGCGCGCCTGTGAAACTCATCGAAGCGAGATAGTACAAACCACGACGCCCCAAGCTGATCGCGGAATGCCCCACAACATTTTCGACAAGCGTGCGCTCCACGCCGCCTTCCACCGGGACCGAGCGAATAGAGGCAGGCTGATCGGCGGACGTGTAGTAAAGGGTCCGATCCGGGGCTTCGACTGCATACGCTCCGCCGCCGCGCGTAATCTGCTTTTCGACACCGCCTTCCACCGGTACTTTCCAGAGCTGACTGCGCCCAGTGCGTGCCGAACTGAAGTAGACGAAGCGGCTGTCCCGCGACCAGCTCGGACGAAGATCGGTATCCGGATCTGTGGTCAAGCGCCGTTCGGCATTGCTCCGCAAATCGAAGACGTAGATGTCGGGCTGCCCGGCCGCGGAGGATTCGTATACCAGCCAGCGTCCGTCCGGCGACCAGCGGGGAGTGGAGGCGCCTTTGAATGTGATCTGCCGGAGGTTCGAGCCATGGATGTCCGATACCCAGATCTCGGAAGCGCCGGAACGGACGGAGCTGAACACCATCTGCTTGCCGTCGGGTGAAAGGTCGGCCGTGTAGTCGCGGCGGGTCGACGAGAGCAGCATGGAGCGCTTGGGCCCGGCAGCCTTTGAACCAGGCAATCCATCCGGCAATTCCAGTCGCCAGATGCTGGTCTGTTCGATGTTGTTGCGCACATAACACAGCGCCTGCCCGTCCGGAGAGATGACAGGATGAACTCCCTCAATGCCCGTTTCCACGAGTTCGTCATCCATCTTGCCGGAAACGATGCCGATGCGAAAAATGTGTCTTGCGCCAGATGGCGTGGGGGAAGCGGAGAAGTACAACTTCGAGCCGTCAGCGCTCCATGCCAACGTTTCGATAATTCGCTGCAGGTTCGTGACTCGTACGGGCTCGGCAATAGGGGACAGATCGTCGCTCAGCGTTACTATGAAAACTTCCCTGCGCGCAACGTTCGCTCCGCGCGTGAACGCAATACGTTTTCCGTCCCGGGATATCGCGGGGCTGAGGTCTCCAGCGGATTGCATTGGCGGCGAGGTGATGCGCCGGCGCTCCCCGGTAAGGGCTGAAATCAGATAGAGAGCCGATGGCCCTTCGCCGGCGGGCTTGGCCGCGGCGATGATCCAGCGCGGATCGTGGGTCCACGTCAAGGGCTGCTCGAAGCGAGAGATGAGTCCGAAATCGACAAGCTTCCGCGCGTTCGACCCGTTTGCGCCGACAGTCCAAAGCTCCTTGACATGCGTGGCGGACTCACGCATGAAAGCGAGCGTTGCGCCATCGGACGACCAGACCGGGGCGTAGTCGCTGAACGATCCTTCCGTGAGTTGTTTCAGGTCGCGGCCGGTCGAGGAGATCAGATAGATGTGCCTGCCGCCAAGTTCCGGCCCGTCCCATGCGAACGCGAGCTTTTTCCCATCCGGCGAGAAGGCTGGATATTGCTCGGAGCCGACGTAAGTGGTCAACGGAGCGGCCTGCGACGCTGAGAGCCATTGTCCTTTCGGAACAGCCGCTTGTCCAAGCGTGACCGCGCGATAGAGGACACCGGCGCTGACAGCCGCCAAAATCAATGCGCCAGCAGCCCACCGCCGCGGCCACGCACGGATCTCGATCCGCGCAGGCGTGATCTCGACCTGTGGAGGTTCAGGCTCCGGTTCAATCTTGGTTTCAACGCGGCTCTCCGCGAAGGGGTCTCTCAGCGGCGTGACGGATCCGAGAAAACGGTATCCCACCCGCGGAATGGTTTCGATTAAGCGGGGCCTGTCGGCGGAATCGTTGAGCGCTTCACGAATCTTGTTGATGGCTTTATTGAGACGCTGATCGTGGTCGCCCCAAGGCTCGCCAGGCCACAGCGCGTTGCGCAATTCCTCGCGCGACACAACGTCGCCCGGCCGGTTCAGCAACACGGACAACGCCTGGAATGGTTGGCCCGCGAGCTTGATGTGGACGCCGTGCCTGCGCAGTTCGTGAGTCTCGAGATCAGCTTCAAACACCCCGAAGCGCCAGCCCCGAAGTTTGGTTATGACCACCCTTGCTTGCCCTCTAGCTCAGGAAGTATATATCAACTGCGAAGTCGCGGGGAGGCGGGCCCCGAATGCGCGTCATTTCAATCGTTTGACGGGGGAGACACAAGGTAGCCGGAGAACACGGACGCCGCGTTTCGGCATCATATAGTGTTAAGCGGAATGTTGCGGACCGCGGTCGCCCTTTTCCTGATCTCGGGCGTTCCGTCGTTCACCCAAAGCTACCCATCCGCCCGGATCACGAACGGAGTTCTCAGCGCCGAACTCTACCTGCCCGACGCTGCCGCCGGCTACTATCGCGCCACCAGATTCGATTGGTCCGGCATCATCCGCAGCCTTACCTATCAAGGCCACAACTACTTCGGACAGTGGTATGACGTTCACGATCCCCTGACACACGACGCGATCACCGGGCCCGTGAATATTTTCGCGAGCGTAGGCGAGAGCTTCCTGCGAATTGGAGTGGGACACGTTGAGAAACCGGACGCTGAACCTTACCGGGAAACAAAGACGTATAAAATCATCGATGCCGGCAGGTGGCGTGTCGATCGGGAGCCGGACCTCATCCGGTTTACGCACGAACTCGGCGCTCGAAATGGATATGGCTACATTTACGTGAAGACCATTTTCTTTCCTCCCGGCAAACCCGAAATGATCCTCTCACAGGAGTTGACGAATACAGGTTCGAAGCCGATCGACACTGCTGTTTTCAATCACGGATTTTTTCAGATCGACAGCGAGCCCGCGGGTCCCGGGCTGATCTGGACTCTTCCGTTCGCGCCGCACACGACGGGGGACTTCAACGGCATGGCCCAGATCCGCGACCATCAGATCGCGTACTTGCGCGAGCTGATGCCGGGCGAGCGGGCGCTCGCTCCCTTGACAGGGTACGGCGACTCGGCGAGGGATCATCGGTTAGTTGTGGAGAATCTGAAAACGGGAGCAGGCGTTCGAGTAAGGGGGGATCGCCCCATCACCAAACTGACTTTTTGGAGCCGCCGCATGGCATACTCTCCAGAAGCAACGATCCGCCTGCATGCCGCGCCCGGAGAAACGGAAAAATGGCAGACGAGCTACGAGTTCTATGTTGTTCCCGTCAAGGAAAAAACCAGATGATGCGAATCGCGATACTAGGACTCTGCGCCGTTGTTGCGGCGTCCGCGGAGATCAACGCCGGCGGCAAGAAAGTGTTTGAAGCGAACTGCGCCGTCTGTCACGGGGCGGACGCCAACGGCGGCGAGTTCGCGCCGGGAATTGTAACGCGCATTGCAACGCGTACTGATGCCGACATAAAGACCGTCGTTCTGGATGGCCTGCCCGTTCGCGGAATGCCGCCAGTTAAGCTGGACGAAAAAGATCTGGGCGCGCTGATCCCATTTTTGCGAACACTCAATCCGCCCCGCCGCGGTGATATGGCGCCGGTCGCGGTAGCGCTCGATCTGGTCGACGGAAAAAAACTCCGCGGCATATCCGTCAACCGGACGTTCGAAGATATGCAGGTGCAGACCTCCGATGGCCGCATCCATTTGCTGCGCAAGGAAGCGAACCGCTATCGCGAAGTCACGTCGCAATCCGACTGGCCGTCTTACGATGGCGAACTCAATGGTAACCGCTTCAGCCCGGTGAAGCTGATCGACAAGAACAACGTTGTGCGCATGACGCCGAAATGGATCTATTCGCTGACCGACACGGTATCGCTCGAAACCACGCCGTTGGTAGTCGAGGGCATCATGTACGTGACAACCACGAACGAATGCTATGCCCTGGACGCCGGCAGCGGGCGCGAGGTGTGGCGCTACCACCGCTCGCGCACCAAGGAACTGGGGAGCAAGGTGAACCGGGGCGCGGCCGTTGCCGGCGCTCGCGTGTTCATGGTGACCGACAACGCGCATCTGATCGCTTTGGACCGATTCAACGGGGAGCTCCTTTGGGAGACAGAGATGGCGGACTATCGCCAGAATTATGCGGCCACATCCGCGCCTCTGATCGTCGGAGACCTGGTGGTTTCGGGTATCGCGGGTGGCGATGGCGGCGTGCGCGGCTTCCTTTCCGCCTTCGATCAGAAGACTGGCAAAGAGGCCTGGCGCTTTTGGGCTATTCCGGATAAGGGGCAGCCAGGGTCGGAGACTTGGAACGGCAAGAACCTCGCACATCCGGGCGGCGCGACATGGTTCACCGGAAGTTACGATGCTGGGTTGAAAACCTTGTTTTGGCAAGTAGGCAACCCTGGCCCTGACCACAACGGCGACGAACGCGAAGGCGACAATCTTTATTCCGATTCGGTGATCGCGCTCGACGGCCAGACGGGCAAGTTGAAGTGGCACTACCAGTTCACGCCGCACGACGAATGGGATTGGGATGCGGCGGAGCCCTTAACCCTGGTCGACGCGAAGTGGGAGGGTCAGGACCGCAAGCTCATGCTGCAGGCGAATCGCAACGGATTCTTTTACGTTCTGGATCGGACCAGCGGAAAGATGTTGCTGGGCAAACCGTTCGTCAAGAAACTTACGTGGGCGAAAGAGATTGGCGCGAATGGAAGACCCATCCGAAATCCCGATGTGGAACCGAGCGAGAAAGGAACGAAGGTGTGCCCCGCGGTTTTGGGAGCCGCGAACTGGTGGTCGACCGCCTTCGATCCCGCTTCTTCGCTCTACTTCGTGCAAGCCATCGAGAGCTGCGGCGTATATCTGAAGCGGGATGTCGATTGGCAGGCAGGGCGCGGATTCATGGGAGGCAGTTCGCGCAACGCGCCCGGCATACAGCCCGAACGTTTCCTGCGCGCGATCGATATCAAGACCGGGAAGATTGCCTGGGAACTGCCCCAGGTCGGTTCAGGGGAATCGCGTTCGGGCACTCTTGCCACCGCGGGCGGACTCGTCTTCTTCGGGGAGGACAGCGGCTCCGCTATGTCGGTAGACAGCGGGACCGGAAAAATTTTGTGGCACTTTCAAACCAGTCAATCGATTCGAGCATCTCCCATGACTTACGTGTTCGACAACAAACAATATGTGGCGCTGGCGTCGGGGACGAATATTTTGGTTTTTGGAGTTATGGAGTAGAAGTTCGCAACGGCTGTTTACAGGCTGAAAAGCCACCTCGTAGTATCCGGAAACTGGTGCTCGATGTGGGCATCATTCCGGCGGTTCCGCCGAAGTCCAAGCGGCTGCATCCGTGGGACTATGATCACGCGCTTAGATCCTGGCCTTCGGCTGCGGAAGCCGCTTTCCTCATGTACAAGGATGAAGATAGAGCCGTGGAGGCCGTTCACCATGCCTTTGACATGGAATAACCTATCTGGATACGGCTTACTCTTGTGGATCCGGGTTAAGTGAGACGCGCGTCGGCAAGGTGATGGCAACCCGGCGGAAAGAACTCTTCCTCGCCACCAAGGTGCAGAAGAGAAACGGCGAAAAGGTTCAGGCGATTATCGAGGCCAGCCTGAAACGCCTGCAGACGGACCACCTGGACCTGATCCACATTCAGGATTTAAGGCGGAAGAAGATCTGGAGCGCATCGAAGCAAAGGATGGGATTCTGAACACGCTTCTGAAATTGCGCGATCAAAAGGTGACGCGGTTCTCCGTGGGAATGCCCCGCCTCGACCTGATCGAAGAGAACACGAAAATGGTACGGAATTTCAAACCGCTCCGATCGGAGGAAATGATGCAGATGAGTGAAGCGCTTTCGGGCAAGAACAAGATGGCGCTCGATCACTACTTTCACCATCATTACGATCAGTTTGCCGGTTCCTGAAGTGTCACGGTACCTTGGCTAAATTGGGTTTCGACTGGGATTCCTGAACAATCATCTGGCGGAGGTCGGAGAGTGCTGCTGCGGCATCTGCCGTGCGGCCTAGGCGCTTGTAGACAGTGGCCAATTGGCTGAGCGTCGTCCGGTCATAACGGTTTTGTTCCCTTGCCAGCTCAAGTTCTACTGCCGCTTTCCGGTTTTCTCCCGCCCGAGCGTAAAGCTTTCCGAGCAGCGTGTGGGCTCTAGCGAAATCCGGCTTCGATTGAATCGAAAGCTTGAGCGCCCTCTCCACTTGTTCGAATGGAGGCGTTCCCGCTTCCACATCGTCGAGCATCATTGCCTGTGCAAGCAGATAATTCAGCATGGAATCGCCAGGCACTTTCTTCAGGCGATCGCGCAACACGGAAATCGCAAGGTCACCTTTCCGGGTCTCGGTATACAGCAGACCTAACCCAGCCGCTCCGTATTCCTGTGTGCTGTCGAGGCGATTAGCCAACTCGAAATCGGATGCCGCTTCTTCAGCACTGCCTGCCTGCGCTTTGATCACACCGCGAAGGGAGTGCAGACGAGCAGAAGAAGGAACATTCTTCAGCCCGGTCTCGGCAATCTCGGCCGCTGCCTCCATCGCGTCTCGCTGAAGGAAGATCGCGGCCAAGTCTAGGTAGTTGGCGTCATCCGCGGGCGCGGTCGCGATGGCTCTGCGAAGGTGCACGATCGCTGAGGCCGTTTGACCCGCGCCGGACTCGGCTGAAGCAATCAGGTTCAGAACGTCGGCGAGTGCGCCGGGAGCTTCCGCCAAGGGCGTCAGGGTCTTCACGGCATCGCCCGCATGGTGAGCCAGCAGTTGGGCATACCCGAGATTGAAAAGCATGCTGGGGTTATCCGGCCGCCCCGCCACCAGTCGCTCGAAAACGGCGACCGCCTCGCGTGCACGCTGGGTCTTGAGCAAACAGGCGCCGTACAGCGCGTAGGCCTGCTCGCTTTTGGTAGTCTGCTGGATGCCATGCTCAAAGTGCTGGATGGCCCCGCTGCAGTCGCCCGCCTCGAATGCAATCACTGCAGCCATTGCGTGTGCCACTCCATTTTCCGGCGAGATTTGGAGCAGACGATTCAAGAACGTCGATGTCCGGGGATCGCGGGATCGGTAGCCAACTTCAATCGCACGCTGAAGCGCCGCGACTTTGTCCGGCGCCAATTGTAGGGCCTTCTCGAAAGAGTCAACGCTTTCCCGGTCACGAGCGAGGCCGGCCAGCGCCATGCCACGGGCCGTCCACGCCCTGAAATCACGCGGCTGAGAAGCGAGCAGAGTGTCCGCAAGCGCCAGGGCATCCTGGTAGCGCTTCGAAATGAGTGCTTCCGAGAGCGAGTCGGCTGCGCACAGCGCGGCGTTAAAAATCACGAGCGCGGCGAAGTGGAACCCCGCCCCTGTCCGGAAATATTTCAATACTGTATTCTCACTCCAAAAGTGACCGCTCGCGGAAGGCTTTGCGTTGTCGATCGTCCGAAGAGTGCATTGGAGAGGTCGTTGACCGGCAGGCCCAGGTTTACGCGGTTAAACAGGTTGAAGATTTCGCCGCGCAGTTGCACCGTGGCGCCCTCTTTCACAAACCAAGGCACGCGCGCCGTCTTCACGATGTTCAGATTGACATTGGCCAGACCCGGCCCATCGAATGTGTTCCGGCCAAGACTGCCCTGTTGGCCAACCAGCGGAAGCGGGAAAGCCGAAGCAGTGAACAAGCCCTTGATGTAATCTCCACGCGGAACGGAGACATGGTTTCCAAAACCGGGCGTGTTCGGGGAGTCGAAATTAAACCCGTCCGCATTGAAGTCACCTTTCGGATACGGGGAGGTTGTGATTACGCTGAATGGAAGACCGCTTTGGAAAATCGCGATGCCCGCCAGATTCCACCCACCGAAAACGTGAGAACCCGGGCCACTCTTCATGAGCGAAGGTATTTCGTAGACGCTATCGATTGTCAGCCGCTTGCTGACGTTATAGTCGGAACGCGCGTGTTGAGCATTCAGGTCGTTGGCATCGCGTACGTTCTGGCCCCCGGCAACACCGTTATCGTTGCTCGAGGTGAGATCCGTCGCCTTTCCGAATGTGAAAATGCCTTTAGCGGAAAACCCTTTCGCAAAGCGCTTGTTCAGCAGGATGGAGGCGTAATTGGCGTCCGAGTAACCAGCGCTGCGGCCATAGGTGATGGGCCCGAAGTTGGGGTTCAATCGCGTGAGTTGTCCGTTGTGCTGGAGGAGATCGCCCGCGTAGCGGTTCACGTTGGTTTGGAGGAACAGGTTGTCCGAATGGTGCGCCAGATAGTCCACTTGCAGGACGAGAGAATTCGTCAAGCGCTTCGAGACACTCAGATTCCATACCTGAACCGTCGGTGGATCGATCACCGGAGATAGGCCCTTCACGTTGATGGGCGTTCCCACCAGTCCCCCGGCGGAGTTCAGTTGGAATTGCAGACCAGCCGGAAGCGGGAAGGAAAGTCCATCCGGCGTGCCGAGGGCGAAGTTCAGCTTCTGCCCGTTCCGGACGTCGAGCGCTACCGACCCAAACGGCGGATTGGTGTAGACGGCATAGGAGAGATCTCCGATCCGGTCCAGGTAAATGCCATAGCCGCCGCGCACAGCCAGGCTGCCGTTGCTGAAAACATCCCATCCGAACCCGATACGAGGCATCAATCCCTGAGGAGTGTTGGTGGTTACAAGCCCATCTCCGGTGGTTCGCATCCTGCCGTTGGCAATCTGCTCGTTGAAGGTAGAACCTGCCCCCGGAGCGAAAAACCTGGACGGTGTTCCGCCCTGGTCAATCTGGGCGAGATGTCCGTAGTATTCGTAGCGGCCGCCAAGGTTTAATGTTAGATTCTTCCGCACTTTCCAATCGTCCTGGATGAATGTGCCGAGATACGTCATATGGATTTTGGTGTAGACGTTCTGGGCAAGCAGGCCAGTGCGTGTATCGATGACCGGGCCGCTCTGTGTCAACGGCAGGTCTTGTGCGAAATCGAGTGCGTTGCCGAAGGAGAAAGTCGGTCTGGCGTAGCTGGGCGTGAAGTTATCCAGGTCATGCTGGCGGTCGATGCTTACTCCAAAGCGAAGACTGTGATTCGCGCGTAGATAACTCACCACGTCGTTCCAGTTGTAATTCGCATGAACCCAGCCGATCTGGGACTGGCTGAAGCTCTGCATCCCGGTGATGGAAACGCTGGGCAGGGCCGGATTGGTGGAGGGCGGGGTGGCTCCGTCCACGCGGACCAAAGTCATGGATGCTTCATTCAGCAGGTTAGGTGAGATCGTGTGGGTCCAGTTGACCTTCCCGTACATCCCGTAATTTGCCTGAATAATCCGCTGCGCCGGCCGTGGATTTGCCGATTGCGCCCTGGACTCGTCGTTAAAGTAATTGAAGAAGATGCGGTCTTTTTGGCCGAAGTACTGATCGAGGCGTGTGTTCCATTGGTGGGCGGGCCGGGTTACGGTTTCGTTGACTACACTGGTTCCGAGTATCGGCAAATTAGTCGACAATGTGGCCGGAATCGGATTCCGGGCAGACGAAGCCAACTGGCCCGCAGTGATAAAGCCGCTCGAAGGATAAGTGCCGATCGGCGCGGTGGTTAATATTCGGGTAGAGACATTATTCGGATAGTAAGTCTTCAGGTAATCCACAAATTGGGGCGTTTCGGCCGTAACTACGTCGGTTTGCGAGGCGGATGAACTAAGACGATAGTAAGATCCGAACAGGAACGTATGATCTTTTATCGCGGGGCCGCCAATCACGCCGCCGAATTCATTCCGCCGAAACGCTGGAATCGTATTTTGAAACACCGTCCGGTTGGTGAGTTGATTGTTGGTATGAAATTCAGAAAGTGCGCCGTGGAACTGGTTGGTGCCCGGTTTGGTATAGACTTCGATTAAGGCACCACTGTTCCGTCCCCGCTCCGCGGTGAAAGCGGCAGCAGCAACGCGCACCTCCTGTACCGTATCTGGTTGCGGTGTCAGATTGGCGATTCCGTCCCGCGAGTTTCCATTTACACTGGAGCCATCCACCTGATATTCATTGGTCTCCTGACGCTGTCCTGCTGAGTTGATCTGGAAGCCGGGCTGTGTCTGAAAACTGTCCTGGCCCGCGTTACCCGAAGCACCTCCGCCGAACAGCACCCCGGAGCCTGTAACACCAGGAGCGATAAACGACACGCCCCCGTAAATATTTCGCCCAAGCATAGGGGCCACTGCTATGGTTTTTTGTGCGACTACGGATGCAACAGAACTCTTGCCGGTCTCAATCGCTTCGACATTCGCGGAGACTTCCACCGTTACTTTCTGCTCGCCAACCAACATCTTTGGATAAATCGTCCGGATCTGATCGGCAGTCACCTGAAGGTTGGCTTGAACGTACTTTTCGAATCCGGGCGATCGCACTTCCACGCGGTAAGTTCCCGGCGGCAGGTCCGAAACACGGAAGTACCCGCTCGCATTCGCCGTCATTTCCCTGCCCACGTGAGTGTCCTGGTTCGTGATGATTACCTGGGCCGAGGCGACCGCCGAGCCGGATTGATCGACAATCGAAGCCTCAATACCGCTGGTGTACTGGGCCCGCACCATCTGCACCAGAGCCAGGAGCAGGCAAACCGGTAGAGTACGTTTCATGCAATAACCCTCCAACTTCGCGGGCGCGAGTTGCTGCATAGCATATCAAAAAGCCATAGGCTCGGAATTGCGAGAACTTCGCGCCGCGCTGTGCGCTGGTACTTCGATATCTGCTTTCCTACGAACGTGTTACGGAGTCGATGGCCGGACGTGGTGTCGAGGTGCATGCCAGTTGCATTTGGCGTTGGGTGCAGGCGCATGCAACCGAGCTGAACAAAGGCTGCCGACCGCATCTGAAGCCGACCAATAAAAGCTATCGGATCGACGAAAGCTACATAAAGGTAAGGGGCGAGGATAAGTATCTGTATCGAGCGCTCGATTCCACAGGGCAAACCATCGACTTTCTGCTCACGGCCAAACGCGATACCGCCGCAGCGAAACGCTTTCTGCGCAAAGCTGTTGACGCATCGGGCAATCCGATGCCGCGGGTGATGAACCTAGATTCCGCCGCAGCGGGTATGAGACCGCCCAAGGTTTCGTTGCGAAGTTTTGGCCGGAGGGCATTTAGGCCAGAATGAGTTATCAACCGTGAATCTTGTTAGGCAGCCAGGCTGAACAGTTCGGCGATGAAGTGAGCTAGGCCGACCGCATCCCCTTTGGCCAGCAATCTTACTCGGCCCTTCCGGATCATACCTCGTCTGGATTGACTTCCTTCATGATGGTGTACGGAATCATGGCGGCGCCGGATGCGATGCCAAAAATCAGGCAGCCTACTACGGCGGCAGTGTGGCCCGTAGAGAAGGCGATCTCCACAGCC
>JAOAPQ010000487.1 GCA_025462965.1 Bryobacterales bacterium | reverse complement strand
ACGGCGCGATTCAAAGCAGGGTCGGCGTAACCCATGCTCAGCGGATGGTCGTCGGGAACGACGCCGCGCGCCATGGTGATGGTATAGAGGGGCAGATTCGCGGCCTCGATAAACTCAATCAGGGCCTCTTCCGCGCCTGACCACCACACTCCGCTGCCCGCGATTACTACGGGCCGTTCCGCTGCATTCAAGAGGGCCATGGCCTGCTCTATCTGAGCTTCGGAGGGCACGGGCGCGGGCAGGAGAACCGGCAGCGGGAGGCGCGCCGGAGCGTTGGCCGCACTGGTGAACAGATCCACAGGGATTGTGAGGTGCACGGCGCCCTTGCGGCCGGAGTTGGCTTCCGTATAAGCGCGCCCGAGATAGAAGGGGATCAAAGCGGCGGAGGGTGGTTCAGCCGCCCACTTAACGACGGGCCGCGCCATAGCGACCTGGTCGATATCCTGGAAGGCCTGCCTTTCGCCCATCGTGCTCACGCGGCTGCCGCTCACCGCGATCAGGGGACTGCCGGCCAGCTGAGCGGTCGCGATGCCGGTGAGCGCGTTGGTGTGGCCCGGGCCGCCGGTAACCAATGCGAGCGCCGGGCGGCGCGTGATGCGCGCCCAGGCATCCGCCGCGTGAGTGACACCGGATTCGTGCCGCATATCGATGATCGAAATTCCGTGGCGCTTTGCCTGCGTCAGAACTTCGTTGAGGTGGTCGCCGACAAGCGTGAAGATCCGGTCGATTCCGAGTTCCTTCAGCGCTCCGACAAATAGCTCCGCTCCGTTTGCCACAACGAGCATGTTACCGCCGCCGCGAGTTGCCGAAGGCGCACCATACATGGTTCGCTTATGTGATGCCCTGGCGAAACGAAAATGGAGCAGCTAATTCATGAATAGAAAACCGTACCTCGGGAAGCTGGTTCTCATCGTCGCGGCCGCGTCCTGTTTCGCTGCACGGGCAACCGACAACGCCGATGTTGCGCGCTGGGAGCGGCAGGCCCGCAGCGTCACCATCATCCGCGACAATTGGGGTATCGCCCACGTCTACGGCAAGACCGACGCCGATGCCGTCTTCGGCACAATGTACGCTCAGGCCGAGGACGACTTCAACCGCGTCGAGACGAATTACATCAATGCGATGGGGCGCTTGGCAGAGGCCGACGGTGAGTCCCGGGTTTATCAGGATCTGCGGATGAAGCTGTTCATCGACCCCGGGGCGTTGAAGCTGCAATACGCATCCAGTCCGGCCTGGTTGAAGACGCTCATGAACGCTTTCGCCGACGGCCTGAACTACTACCTCTTCAAGCACCCGGAGGTGAAGCCGAGAGTCATTCAGCGATTCGAGCCCTGGATGGCGCTGAGTTTCACCGAAGGCAGCATCGGAGGCGACATTGAGCGCGTGAACCTCAACCAGCTCGAGGCGTTCTATGGCAAAGTTCCGGTGAGCCGCAATCAGTCCGCGGACGAGAACCGGGATGCGGAGCCCAGCGGCTCGAACGGTATGGCCATCGCGCCTGCGAACACTGCCGGGCACCACGCGCTCCTCCTGATCAATCCGCATACGTCCTTCTTCTTCCGGTCCGAGCTGCAAATGGCGAGCGGTCAAGACCTGAATGCCTACGGGGCAGTGACGTGGGGCCAGTTCTTCATCTATCAAGGGTTCAATGAACGCGCCGGCTGGATGCATACCTCGAGCGGCGTTGACGCGGTGGATGAGTATCTCGAAACAGTAGCGAACAAGGGCGGTCGTTTCTACTATAAGTACGGATCCGAGGAACGGCCGCTCGTGCCGGCCCAGATCACAGTGCCGTACCGCACGGCCAACGGGATGGCCGAAAAGAAGTTTACGATCTATCGCACCCATCATGGCCCTATCATCCGCGAGGCGAACGGAAAATGGGTGAGCGTGCAGCTGATGCAGAAGCCGGTGGAGGCGTTGACGCAATCATACATCCGCACGAAGGCCAAGGACTACAAGTCATTCCGGAAGACGATGGAGCTGCAGGCAAACTCGTCGAACAACACAATTTTTGCAGATGCCGATGGGGATATCGCCTACTTTCATGGCAACTTCATTCCCCGGCGCGATACCAGGTTCGACTGGACCAAACCTGTAGACGGCAGTGATCCGTCGACGGAGTGGCACGGACTTCTTTCTGTAGACGAGACGCCGCACTTGCTGAACCCCCGGAGCGGTTGGCTCTACAACACCAACAACTGGCCGTGGTCCGCGGCGGGGGCGAACAGTCCGAAGAAGGAAGACTATCCCTCTTATGTAGAGACCGGAGGTGAATCCGCCCGTGGCCTGCATGCCATCAGGGTCCTGCGGAACAGGACAGATTTCACGCTCGCCTCGCTCATCGCCGCTGCGTACGACAGTTATCTCACGTGGTTTGAGAAACCGATCCCCGCGCTGATTAAGGCTTGGGACAACGCACCGGCCGCCGATCCCTTGCGCGCGAAAGTGGCCGCGCAGATCGGAGTGCTGCGCACGTGGGATCTGCGATGGGCGGCGACGTCCGTCCCCACATCGCTCGCGGTGTTTTGGGGCGAGGAGATCCGGCGCAAGCTAGGTGGTGCGGCGAAACACGCGGGTATGCCGGAGGACGCCTACATCGCCGCCAGGCTCTCCCCGGAGCAGCTTCTGGAATCGCTCTCCGCGGCATCCGACCGGCTCCGGGCCGATTTCGGAAGCTGGAAAACACCGTGGGGTGACATCAATCGCTTCCAGCGGCTCACCGGCGACATCGTGCAGCCGTTCAACGACGCGGCGCCGAGCATTCCCGTCGGCTTCACGTCCTCGACGTGGGGCTCGCTCGCCTCGTTCGGAGCGAGACCTTACAGCGGGACGAAAAAGTGGTACGGCACCAGCGGGAACAGTTTCGTGGCAGTCGTCGAATTCGCCGACAAAGTGCGCGCCGTGGCGATGACGGCCGGTGGTGAGAGTGGCTCTCCGGGATCCGCTCACTTCAACGATCAAGCCAAGCGGTACAGCACGGGCGACTTGCGGGATATCTACTTCTACCGCTCGCAACTCAACGGGCACATCGAGCGGGAGTACCATCCGGGAAGGTAACCCCGCGGGCCGCGTGGGTTCTTCAGCGCGGAACCCGGCCGTCGAGATGGGTCGATAGATGACGTGAAATGTCGATCCAGCGACGCTCGACGCCCAACACCCTGACGCGCCAGAGGCGTTATCTCCTTCCATATCATCGTTCTCGCTCTTGAGGACGTTCGCCTGAGCTTGGCGCAAATAGTGCATTCGTTGTCTGGGGTGCGCGATGGCTGTGGAGCAACTGTGCGATGGTTCTCGTCGCTGTCGGCGCGTGAGGACGTAAGACTATGGAAGTCACACAGTCCAGCACGACCGACATAAACAGTCCACCCACCCAGGAAGAAGTTCAGAACCGGGGGTCACCCAAGCAATCGCCGCCGTCGGTTTCCCCGCCTCCACCCCGGAAAAAACGCCGCGTGCTGTTGTGGATCCTACTGCTCCTGATTGGCGGCGCGATCTTTTACTTTGCGTTGCAGTACCGCGGCGGTGCTCAAACGACCGCGGGACCTTCGCGACGGCTCATGGGTCCTGTGACAATCACGGTCGCCACAGTGAAGAAGGGCAACATCGGTGTGTATCTGGAAGCAATCGGTACTGTCACGCCTGTTTACACGTCTTCTATCACTGCTCAGGTAAACGGGCTCGTAACCGCCGTCAATTATCGGGAGGGTGAAATGGTCCAGAAAGGCGACTCGCTGATTGAGATCAATCCGGGTATCTACCAGGCACAGGTGGTCCAGGCGCAAGGCGCGCTGGAGCGGGACACCAGTCTCCTGGCGCAGGCGAAGATGGACCTGGACAGGTACCGCGCAGCGTGGGCGCGCAACGGGATTCCGAAACAGACGCTCGATGATCAGGAAAAGCTTGTTCTTCAGCTTGAGGGCACGGTAAAGAACGATCAGGGCACTCTGCAGTTCGACCTGGTGGAGCTCGGCTATTGTCACATCACCGCGCCGATCACGGGCCGTGTGGGCCTGCGGCTATTGGACCCCGGCAATGTGGTTCAGGCTAATCCGGCGGTCAGCCAGTCCAGCACGACATCGTCGGCCCTCGTGGTCATCACGCAGATTCAACCGATCACAGTCATCTTCACCCTGGCTGAAGATAACCTGAACGAAGTACGGACCCAAATGGGGCGCGGAGTTAGCCTGCCGGTCCAAGCCTTCGACCGCGCACTAGAGACCAGGATCGCCTCCGGCAAGCTGCTGACGCTCGACAACCAGATTGATACGACCACGGGAACGGTCAAGGCCAGGGCGGTATTTGATAACAAGGACAGCGCACTGTTCCCAAACCAATTCGTGAATACCAGGCTCCTGGTAAAGACGTTGAGGGGCGTCACGCTGGTCCCCACCAATGCGATCCAGCACAATGGGCCCACGGCATTCGTGTACGTAATCCAGAACGGCACGGCGAACGTAAAGACCATCACGCCTGGCGTTACGGACTCAGGAATGACAGCCGTGGAAGGCCTCAATCCAGGGGATGTGGTTGCGACCAGCAGTTTCAACAACCTGCAGAACGGGGTGAAAGTCGTCGTATCGAAAACGGCGATTCCAGCCAATCCAACAGAGACAAGTACTCCGTGAGTCCATCCCGGCCATTTATTCTGCGACCGGTTGCGACGTCGCTACTGATGGCCGCGATCCTGCTGGCGGGTATTGTTGCGTATACCCAACTCCCGGTATCCGCGCTGCCGCAAGTCGACTACCCGACGATTCAGGTGCTCACCTTCTACCCGGGCGCCAGCCCGCACGTGATGGCCACCACGGTTACGGCGCCGCTGGAGCGGCAGTTCGGACAAATGCAGGGTCTCAGCCAGATGACCTCCACCAGCTCAGGGGGCAGCTCGGTCATCGTACTCCAATTCAATCTGAGCCTGAATATCGACGTCGCGGAAGAAGAAGTACAGGCCGCCATCAATGCGTCGCAGAGTTTGCTGCCGTCCAACCTGCCGGTGCCGCCTGTCTACAACAAAGCGAATCCGGCTGATGCGCCGGTTCTCACACTGGCAATCACGTCGGACTCCATGCCGCTGTCGCAGGTGGAAGATCTGGTAGATACCAGGCTCGCGCCGAAGATATCCCAGCTGAACGGCGTTGGGCTGGTCAGTATCAGCGGCGGCCAGAAGCCGGCGGTTCGCATTCAGGCGAATCCCGTGGCGCTGTCTTCGTACGGGCTCAACCTGGAAGACCTGCGCACGGCCCTTACGCAAACCAGCTTGAACGCCGCGAAGGGAAACTTCGACGGCCCTCACCAGGATTACGAGATTGACGCAAACGACCAGTTAGTCAGCAGCGCGGACTATCACAATGTCGTCGTCGCATACCGCAATGGCGCGCCCGTGCTGCTGAAAGATGTAGCGAACGTGGTCGATGGAGTCGAGAACAACAATCTGGCAGCCTGGATGAACCTGACCCCGGCGGTGGTCCTCAACATTCAGAGGCAACCCGGGGCGAACACGATCAACGTGGTGAAAAGCATCAAGACGATCCTCCCGCAACTCGAAGCGAACCTTCCAGCGTCGATCCAGGTAACGCAGCTCACCGACCTCACGATTCCCATTCAGGCGTCAGTTGCGGACGTCGAGTTCGAACTGATGCTGACCATTGCGCTAGTCGTGATGGTGATCTTCCTATTCCTGCGCAGTCTTTACGCGACCATCATCCCCAGCGTGGCGGTTCCGTTATCGCTGATCGGCACTTTCGGCGCGATGTATGCGCTCGGCTATAGCCTGGACAACCTGTCACTAATGGCACTGACGATCTCTACCGGGTTCGTAGTCGACGACGCAATCGTGATGATTGAGAATATCTCGCGCTATATCGAAGAAGGTGAGCCGCCGATGCAGGCGGCTCTCAAGGGCGCGGAGCAGATCGGCTTTACAATCGTGTCACTCACAGTCTCGCTCATAGCGGTGCTTATCCCGCTGCTCTTCATGAGCGATGTGGTTGGCCGCCTTTTCCGTGAATTCGCAGTTACACTGGCCGTCACCATCATCATCTCAGCCGTGGTATCGCTCACCCTCACGCCGATGATGTGTGCGCGTATTTTAAAACGCAATCCCGAGGACCAGCAGGGGCGCTTCTATCGGGCGTCCGAGCGCGTGTTCCAGCGCATGATCGCGTTCTACGGCAAGACCCTCAAATTTGTTTTGCGCTTCCAGACGATAACCCTGCTGGTTGCCGCCGCAACGCTTGCGCTCACCATTTATCTGTATGTCGTCGTCCCCAAAGGCTTTTTCCCGATACAAGACACCGGCGTGATCCAGGGTATTTCGCAGGCGCCGCAAACCATTTCGTTCAAGGCCATGGCTGAGAAGCAGCAGGAACTCGCTAAGGTGATTCTGCAGGATCCGTCCGTGGCGAATCTTTCGTCCTTTATTGGGGCGGATGGGACGAATACAACACTGAACAGCGGACGCATGTCAATCAATCTGAAACCACTCGAGGTCCGCAAAATCAGCGCGACCGACGTAATCCGCCGATTGCAGAAAAGCCTGGAGCAACTTCAGGGAATCACGCTCTACATGCAGCCGGTCCAGAACATCACGGTCGACGACCGCGTGAGCCGCACGCAATACCAGTACACCTTGGAAGACCCGGATATCAATGAACTCAACCTGTGGACCAACCGCTTCGTGGAGAAGGTCAAACGCTTGCCGCAGGTGACCGATGTAGCCACTGATCAGCAGACGGGAGGACTTGCGGCCTCGCTAATCATCGATAGGGTCACAGCGTCGCGTCTCGGTATCGCTCCCGCGACAATCGACAACACGCTCTATGACGCATTCGGCCAGCGCCAGGTCAACAACATGTACACGCAGGTAAACCAGTATCACGTGATTCTGGAGGCTCTGCCGCAGTTCCAGCGCGACCCGAAGAAGCTGCAACAGATGTACATCCAGGCCAACTCGTCTTCGGGGGCCACGGGACCGGGAGCTTCCTCTTCCTTTGCGTCCTCCGGATCACCCGCCGCCGGGTCGAACGCGCTTACCTCCTCCGTGAAATTCACGCCGTCGTCAGGGGTTCTCACGCCGCCGTTCAACGTGGTCCGGACAGGTGTGGGCGCGACGGCGACCACCACAACCACTACCTCGAATACCGGTAGCAGTTCCGCACCCGCGAGCGCGGTCCCGTTGAGTGCATTCACGCACTTTGAGAAAGCCACGGCGCCGCTTTCCATCAACCGCCAGGGGCAGTTTCCGGCCGTAACCGTATCCTTTAACCTTGCGCCCAGCGCCGCTCTCGGCAGTGCGATTGCCGCGATTGAACGTGTGCAGAAAGAACTGAAGATGCCGCCGAGCTTGCAGGCCGATTTTCAGGGCACCGCTGCATCCTTCAGGAATTCTCTCTCAAATGAAGGGCTGCTCATCTTGGCGGCGCTCGTGACCGTTTATATCGTACTCGGGGTGCTCTATGAGAGCTTCATTCATCCAGTCACGATTCTTTCCACGCTGCCCTCCGCCGGTGTGGGTGCACTGCTTGCACTCATTCTCTTCCATCAGGACCTGAGCGTAATCGCCATCATCGGCATCATTTTGCTGATCGGCATCGTGAAGAAGAACGGCATCATGATGGTCGACTTCGCGCTCGAGGCGGAGCGTCAGCACGGGAAGAACTCGACCGATGCAATCTACGAAGCCTCTCTGCTGCGCTTCCGCCCCATCATGATGACCACCATGGCGGCGCTGCTGGGCGGCATTCCTTTGGCATGTGGAAGCGGCATCGGTTCAGAGTTGCGGCGTCCCCTTGGGATCGCGATGGTTGGCGGACTCCTGCTCAGCCAGGCGCTGACGCTCTACACCACTCCGGTCATATACGTCTTCTTCGATCGCTTCGCGAAGCGGTTCTCCCCCGCGCAGGAGGGGAGTGAACCACGCCCTGAACAGGCATGAACCCGTCGAAACCATTCATCAGCCGGCCGGTAGCCACCACACTACTGACGATTGCGGTCGCCCTGGCGGGAGCGGCTGCTTATACCGTGCTGCCGGTCTCGCCGCTCCCGGAAGTGGACTTTCCTACGATCTCCGTTGCCGCCACTCTGCCGGGCGCGAGCGCGAGCATCATGGCATCTACCGTCGCCACTCCGCTGGAACGGCAGTTTGGCCACATCGCGGGCGTCACGGAGATGACCTCTTCGAGCTCGCTCGGCAACACTTCCATCAACCTGCAGTTCGACCTGAGCCGCGATGTCGATGGCGCCGCGCGCGATGTGGAAGCCGGCATTAATGCCGCGCGGACCTTCCTGCCCACGAACCTTCCGGCCAATCCAACTTACCGCAAAGTCAATCCGGCAGACGCGCCGATCTTAATTCTCGGCCTTACATCGGACGTATATGACCGCGCCAAGTTGTATGACGAAGCTTCGACGGTAATCCAACAGAAGCTTTCGCAGATTCAGGGCGTTGGGCAAGTAACCGTGGGTGGCGGTGCGTTGCCTTCCGTGCGCGTGGACGTGAATCCCACGCAGCTCAACAGCAACGGACTTACGCTCACCAACGTTCAATCCGTGCTCAGTCTGCAAAACGCTGATCAGCCCGCGGGTCAGATATCGGACGACCGCGAGACCGCCGACATCAGGCCCACTGACCAGATCTCGCATGCCGAGGAGTACAAACCGCTCATCATCGGTTACAACCATGGGGCGGCTGTCCGCCTGTCCGACGTTGCCGACGTACAGGACTCAACGCAGAACATCCGCACTTCCGGCTACCTGAACGGCAAGCCCGCGATTTTGCTGATCGTCTTCCGCCAGCCGGGCGCGAACATTATTCAGACCGTCGATCGGATCCTCGCGCAATTGCCTTCGGTGAAGGCGTCTGTTCCAGAAGGTATCGACACCACTGTCGTTCTGGATCGCACCACGACCATCCGCGCCTCCGTTTCCGATGTCGAACACACGCTGATCATCTCCGTCATTCTCGTCATCATTATCGTTTTCCTGTTTCTGAGAAACGCGCGCGCGACTCTCATCCCGAGCGTAGCAGTGCCAGTGTCGCTGATCGGAACCTTCGCTGTGATGTATCTCCTCGGGTACAGTCTCGACAACCTTTCCTTAATGGCAATCACTATCGCGAGCGGGTTTGTGGTGGACGACGCCATCGTTGTTATGGAGAACATAGCACGCCACCTTGAAGCGGGACTAACTCCCTTTGCGGCGGCGCTCGAAGGAGCCAGGGAGATTGGCTTTACGGTTTTTTCGATCAGCATCTCGCTAATCGCCGTCTTCATTCCCATTCTTATGATGGGCGGCATAGTGGGCCGCCTCTTCCGTGAATTCGCCGTGACCCTTTCCACCGCGATCCTGGTCTCGATGGTCATCTCTCTGACCACTACACCTACAATGTGCGCGCACCTGCTGAGAGATGAGAGGGAGACAAGGCACGGACGCCTTTACCGGGCGAGCGAAAAGTTCTTCGCCTGGATGCTTTCGAGCTACCGGCGCTCCCTAACCGTGGTGCTGGAACACCCCGGCATGACGCTTTTCGTTCTGTTGTTGACCATTGCGGTGAATCTGGTGCTGATCGTCAGAATACCCAAAGGATTTTTCCCCCAGCAGGATACCGGGGCCCTCGCAGGCGGCGTACAGGGGCCGCAAGATTCGTCCTTCATTGCCATGGATAACTCCATCCGCCAACTGGTGGGTGTCATCAAGGAAGACCCCGCGGTTGCCAACGTGGTTGCTTTCACGGGCGGCCAAGGGCCCTTGAACGGCGGGTTCATCTTTATCGCTTTGAAACCGCTCGATGTCCGCAAGGTGGCTGCACCGGAGATCATCAATCGCCTGCGGCCCAAGATGAACCGGTTGCCAGTCGCGTCAGCGTTCCTGCAGGCGGCGCAAGATCTGCGCATCGGCGCCAGACAGACCAACGCGCTGTATCAGTACACAATCCAATCCGATAACTTGAATGACCTGTCGCACTGGGGGGCGATTCTGCTAGCCAGGATGAAGACCCTTCCCGGTTTTCAGGACGTAAACTCCGACCAGCAGAACGGCGGCTTACAGGAATTGCTGACCTACGACCGCGTGACTGCGGCCAGGCTCGGGATTACTGCGCAGTCGCTTGATTCCTCCCTGTACAGCGCATTCGGCCAGCAGGAAGTTTCCATCATTTATACGGAGTTGAACCAGTACTACGTCGTGCTGGAAGTCGCGCCGAAGTACTGGCAATCTCCGGAAGGTCTGAGGTACATTTACCTGCACACTTCGAACAATGGCGTGGTGCCGCTGAGCACGGTCACCAAATCACAGACCAATACGACACCGTTAACCGTGAATCACACCGGCTTGTTCCCCTCGGTCACGGTGTCCTTCAATCTTGCGCCCGGACTTTCCATGAGCGATGCGACGCAGGCCGTTGCCGAGATGCAGGCGAGGCTGGGCACGCCGCCGACGGTTCGTGGATTCTTCTCGGGAACGCTGCAGGCTTACCAGCAGTCACTGAGCACGGAACCTTACTTAGTGCTGGCGGCGGTACTGGCGGTCTACATAGTTCTCGGTGTTCTGTATGAGAGCCTGGTACACCCGCTCACGATCCTTTCGACAATTCCCTCAGCCAGCGTCGGCGCCATTCTTGCGCTGATGCTCTTCAAGATGGACCTGAACGTGATTTCGATCATCGGCATCGTGCTGCTAATCGGCATCGTGAAAAAGAACGCGATCATGATGATCGATTTCGCTCTCAGCGCAGAGCGCGAACACGGCAAGAGTACGGCTGACGCGATCTTTGAGGCAAGCATGTTGCGTTTCCGGCCCATTCTCATGACAACTATGGCCGCGCTGTTCGGCGCGTTGCCTATGGCCTTTGGTACCGGTACAGGATCGGAGCTGCGGCGCCCACTCGGCATTACAATCGTCGGCGGACTTATCGTCAGCCAGATACTCACGCTCTACACCACGCCGGTAGTTTATTTATTCCTGGATGACTTGCGGCTTCGCATGCAGGGCAAACCCCTCGGTACTTTCCATCCGGCCGATGGTCAACCTTCACCGGGCGAAGCCTTATAGCACTTAGAAAGGAAGGCCCGCTATGCAGAGACTCATGACTGACTTCCGGCTACGACCCGCGCGCTGCTCCGCCTCGTGTGCGACTGCGCTCTGCCTGGCTTTGACCGGTTGCTCCGTAGGCCCGAAATACCATCCGCCCGTCACCCAGGCGCCCCCGTCGTATAAGGAGTCGCCCACCCAGTTCAAGGAAGCCGAAGGCTGGAAAGTAGCGCAGCCGTCGGATGCCATGCTCCGCGGCAAGTGGTGGGAGATTTTCAAGGATCCCGAGCTGAACGCCCTGGAGGATCAGCTCAACATCAACAACCAGAACATCAAGCTGTTCTTCGAAAATTTCATGCAGGCCCGAGCACTGGTGCGCGAAGCCCGGGCCCAGTACTTTCCGACAGTAGCCGCAGTGCCCTCGTACTCCCGGTCGCTCTCTTCATCGAATTTGGGGTCGTCACACACCGTAACAGGGGGGATTACCGGGATCGCCTCTAACTCAGGTCAGCGAAGCACCTTCGTTTCTTTGCCGCTGGACGTCTCATGGCAGCCTGACCTTTGGGGCAAAATCCGAAACACTGTGCACGAGAATCAGTACGCCGCGCAGCTCAGCGCGGCCGATCTGGAGAATGAGCGGCTGACAGAGCAGGCCAGCCTGGCTGAATTCTTCTTCGAGATCCGCGGGCAGGATGCTCTCCAGAAAATCTGGAACGACACTGTTGAGGCAGACAAGAAGTCACTGGAACTGACCCGCGCACTTTACGAGACCGGAATCGATAACCAGATTTCGGTCGTCGAAGCCGAGACCGCGTTACAGAGCGCGCAAGCATCAGCAACAAATGTCGGCCTGGCGCGCGCTCAATTCGAGCACGCCATTGCGATGCTGATCGGCAAAACGGCTTCGGAGTTCTCCATCCCCGTTAGGCCGATGACCACGGCACCGCCACCCATCCCGGTCGGACTGCCTTCACAGCTACTCGAGCGCCGGCCGGACATCGCCGCCGCGGAGCGTAATATGGCCGCCGCCAATGCGCTGATCGGCATCGCCTATGCTGCCTACTATCCGACGGTGACTCTTTCTCCAACGGGCGGCGTGGAGAGCTCGACACTCACACGCTTGCTGAACTGGCCGAGCCGGTTCTGGTCTATAGGAGGATCTTTCTCCGAAACTATCTTTGATGCGGGGCTCCGGCGCGCTACGGTTAATCAGTTCATCGCAACTTACAACGCGGACCTTGCCAGCTACCGGCAGACCGTGCTCACAGCCTTCCAGCAGGTCGAGGATTTTCTCTCTGCGGTACGCATTTTATCGCAGCAGATCAAGCAGCAAGCGCAGGCGGTCGGATCGGCCCAGATCTATCTAACACTCGAAATGGGACGATATGAGACCGGCATCGATCCATATCTTAACGTAGTCATCGCGCAGACCACTTTGTTGAGCAACCAGCTCTCATTAGTTACCGCGCAGGTATCGGAGATGACCGCGGCCGTGCAACTGATCACAGCTCTTGGCGGGGGCTGGGACAGGTCGCAACTTCCCACACCGGCGCAGGTGACACAGAAGCCGACCAAGGCTGAGACTGCCATCGGACGGTAGACAGTCACCGGCGCTGTTCCTTCACTTCTCTTTGACATCAATCACGACCAATGTGATGTCGTCAGCCTGACTCTCCTGACCGTTCCCACTCGACCACGCAAGGACCTCCTTCAGCAGCTTGTCAGCAAACGGCTCGGTTCCTAAGTGTTGGTGGACCTCAATAAATCTTGTCAACATTACTTCCCCGAACGACTGGCCTGCGTTGTTTTCCGCCTCCACAAGACCATCTGTATAGAGCAGAAGCCGGTCGCCCGCCTCTAATGTAAACTCCTCCTCGGAATACACTTCATTGGGCCGCACTCCGAGCAAAAGGCCGGGTGTATCGAGCTCGTGCAACGTCTGCGTGCCGCGACGCCAGACAAGCGGGGGTGGATGGGCCGCCGCGGAATAGCGGCCGGTTCTTGTCGTCTCGTCCACACATAGATAGACCGCTGTAACGTACTGACCGCGAGCCTCGCGGCAAAGTACCGAGTTCAAACCCTCGATGACTTTCGCCGGTTCTCCTTCGCGTCCCCATTGCGTAGACACCGCGACTTTGACCATTGAGGCGACAAGCGCTGCCGGTACTCCGTGTCCCGCGACATCAGCCACCAGAATGCCAACGCGGCCAGGAGGAATCGCAATGAAGTCATAAAGATCGCCGGCGACGGCCGTCATGGGCGCGTAGCGGACAGCGATCTGCAGATTGTCCATCGAAGGAGTCGTGCGGGGCAGGATGGATGCCTGGATTCTCGCCGCCGCTCGCATTTCGTCAGCGAACGAGACAAGCTGCCTCTCATCCGCGACCAATCGTTTCGCGGCGACGTACCCCAGGCAGAACACCAGAACGAGAAACCCGTACGGTTCCAAGCCAGGGCGCCAGACTCCCGCGCGCGCAGTCAGTAGGTGGTCGCGGGAAAAGGCGACAAAGAAAACAAGCAGTCCTCCGAACAGGACGCGCTTGTGCGGCAGAGACGGAGGGTGATATCCGGCGACACGCCCCAGCAACAACACTGCGGGGACCAGAATGACCATCCCGGTCCCGGGTGCGGGAATCAGCTCCGGCTGGTTCTGGCGCACCATCATGGCAAACAGGATAATCGCGAAGAAAACATAGCTTCCGATCAGCCAGCGGATCGAGGAACGCCAGCCTCTGCCATAGAATTCTTCAAATAGCAAGAGCGCGGGAACAGTCATCGATAGCTCGATCGCCCTCTCGCCAAAAAGCCACAAGCTTCGCTGCCGGCCAAAGCCCGGTTGGAAAGGTGACGTCTTGACGATAAGCGAGAGGCCGTAAGGTACGGCGAAAAGGCCGAGCCAGAGCAGCACCCGCTCGCCGGGTCTCCACCGAAACACATGAACGACGATAGCTGCCAAACCAATGGTGGCGATCACTGTGCCCATGATCAGGAGCATTACATCGTCACCCAAAAGCGGCTGCATCTGCCCTCCGAAACAGTTTACGACGCCCAAGTGATCGCCGCCGCGACACTCTCTGACGCGCTCAAGTGTTCCTGTTGTGGCTCCGATCGGAACGGTCGCATCGCGGGACTTGGCCATCAATGATCACAGCCCATTGTTGCGAGGAATAGTTTAGAATATTGATCACAGTTGCTAAAATTTTGGTGAATTTTTCTCAATATCGTAATCTTTTATGAATACAGAGGCATCAAACGGCCGGCCTTAATCTCTGTCTCCTCGCTCAATCCCCGGCGTGCTATCCCGGGTATTGGCTCTCTCCCGTGGGTTCACGGAGTATTGCTCTCCCATTAATTCCACCGCACCGGTTGGGCCGTAAATCACTGATCCTAAATTACTCTGGACTAAGGTGCATAAACCCGGCAGTGCGGGTCCCACTCGAATCCGCGCCAGTGGCCCAGTTACAAACTCAAAGTACCGTGGCTAACTAAAGATATAGGATAAAAAGCATTGTTTATTCAGGCGCGGTCTATTTCACCGGGGGGCCCAGGAAAAAGATCTCGCGGGCAATATTCTGGCCGTCGCGGTCGGCTCCATTTTCGTTGCAAGCGGTATAATAGGCCCGGAGAAATTCGGGCCGTGTTAGGCCCCGCAGTTCAGGACCATGAGGAATCCAGACAGGTGGCCGACTCCTTCAACCAAGAGTGCGAATCCTTTGGAGATATCTGAATGTCTTCACAGGTGCACTCTTTGCGGCCGGGGTGTACCTACCCGTTGACACTTCAATGATCATCGGATGGGTTGGGTATCGAGTTGCGCTTACGAGTGGAAGGAGCTGGCGCAGGCCTAAATACACTATGTTTCAGACCAAATTAGTACTTTCTCTTGATCGTTGTCGGTCAGCTACACGATTTGATACCAAGACAGGTGGCAGATAATGCGTGGCCGCGCGGTAGTGGGCTTGTCGACAGTGGGCGGAGCGATGTCAGGTCATAAGATCCTCGCTCCATTCACCCGTGTCCTGCAGCTCTCCGAAGAATTAGACCTGCGAAGTTGGCCCACGGACAATCACGGGCCAAACACTTCCACGGAATATGATTCCAACGCTCGCTTCACCGCTGACCTGCACAACTTGAACGCGCACCTCACCCCCGCTGTTACGCAGACGGAGAGCGATGCGAACCGACCGGCCGCCTACGCGGATGACGCAAGCCAAGGCCGAAACGCGTGCAGGGACTAATAAATCGCTCCGGCCCGAGAGGCGGGATGCAAGAACGGATTCGGATTATTCTGGCCGATGGCGATGCGATGTACAGGACCATGTGCCACGACCTCATGGTGGTGCAGCCGGATATAGAAGTAGCAGGGGAGGTGGCGAACATCGATGATGCGCCAGGTCTGGCGTTCCAACAACGCCCGGATATTCTGATTCTCGGCCTTGGCGTTGGCGGGCAGAGGGGTCTTCACGCTCTTGAGCGAATTCACGTGGCGCAGTTGGATACTCGTGTGATTGCGATCTGCGAGCAGGGGAACCAGGATGACTCGCTGCGCGCGGTCAAGCTCGGATGCCGGGGCATAGTCCAGCGAAATACCCCGCCCGAATTGATTTTGAAGTCAGTTCGAAAAGTTTATCAGGGCGAACTGTGGCTCGACCGAGTCAACATGGAAGAGGTACTGAGGCATTTCAGACAGGAGACGCCATCCACGCCACGCTCGAATCCACAGACTTCGCCGGCAAGCCCTCTGAGCCCGCGAGAACTGGAGATTGTGGCCCTGGTGGCGCAGGGGTTTAGAAACAAAACCATTGCGGAGAAGTTGGCGATCAGCGAGCAGACGGTGAAGAACCATCTGCATAATATCTTCGACAAGCTCGGGGTACTAGATCGGTTGGAACTGGCGCTGTACGCGATTCACAGCGGCATTTACAAACAATAACGGAAATGCCTGGAATGCCGCGGCTGTGTTTTATAGCCGCGCCAGCAATTCCCGTATTTTGGGTTCGTCCGCTGGCCCCGGCTTTGCCGCCAGTGCCGCCTCCAACTCCACTCGCGCCTGTTTCTTATCTCCCTTTTGGTAGAACGTGGCGCCCAGATGATACAGGTAGGTCGAATTCGTCGGATTCTTCCTCACCAGGTTCTGAAAAGTCTGTAAGGCGCTGTTGTCCATCCTCTTCTTGAGATAGATCCAACCCAGCGTATCGGAAAGGGACGCCCTGAGCTCCGGCGTGACAGCGCCTTGCTGACCGCGCTGCGCGAGCGCCAGCGCCTCGTCCAGATTCTCTCCGGACTCAGCCATCAGATAGGCGAGATCGTTCAGCGCATTGGCGTTGTTTGGGTCCATCGACAAAGCACGGCGGTACTGCGCCTTCGCCTCAACGGTCTTTCCAGCGGTAACATACGCCTGCGCCAGGCTTAGGGATGCGACCGCGGATTTCGGGTCGGCTTGAACCGCCTTGGCCAGGATCGGGATGGCTGAATTAACATCGCCTTTTGCGATATACGCTGCCGCGAGCGAGAGCTGAATCGGGATGGAATTGGGTGCGGCGCCCGCCATCTCTTTGTACTGCTCGATCGCGATATCGTAGTTCCGGGAAGCTATCGCTAAGCGCGCCAGCGCCTGGCGCAACAGTGGGGAGTTCGGATTGCGCTTCAACTCCTCCTGCAAAAGCTGGACGGCCTTCGGAGACTCATTCTGGCCCTGGTATGCCTGGGACAGCGCGGCAAGGACCTGAGGGTCGCGCGCAAACGTTCCCTCGATCTGCCGGAAATTCTGTTCAGCCTCCTTAAACTTACCTTCGGCAAGGGCAAGCATCCCGATGCGGAATCGCACCTGTGGGGAACCCTGGAACCGGGAAGCCAACCTGGTCAATTCCGTTCGCGCCTGCTGGAACTGACGGTCGGCGGTAAGGCATGTTGCATGCAGAAGCTGTGCTTGCGGATCCCCGGGCGCTGCCGCGATAATCTCCTCGGAAATAGCCAGGGCCTCCTGTGCCTTGCCCTGGGCGAGGTTCATCTGAACAAGAGCGTAGCGCGGCGGCAGATAACTACGATTCAGCAGGGCTGCGGCGGACCATTCGCGATGCGCTCCGTCCTGGTCGCCCTTTCGCACAAGGGCGTTCCCAACTTGAAAGAGCAGGGTTGCATCCTGCGGCCGCTTTGCCAATTGAGCGCGAAGTTCGGCGATGGCTGGATCCAGGTTCTCCGGCTTGCCTTCGTCAAGCCAGACCAGCGCACGAACCAGTTTCGCCTCGTCGTCGCCGGGCTGATCTTTCAGGATTGCCGTCAGGTGTTCCAACGCCTCCGCCCACTTATGCTGCCCCGCAAGTATCCGGACGGTCCTTTTTTGGTAGGGAGTCTTTTCCTTCGAGTTTGACTGGAGGCCTTGCCCGTACTGCCGCAGGGCCTCATCAGGTTGACCTATCGAGCCGTAAAAATCTCCCGCCAGCATGGGACCGTTCGGAAAGATGTCGGGCCTATCGAGCAGTCTATGAAGAGTTGCATTCATCTCGGCCGGCTTCCGCGCTGTCGCGTAATAGCGGCTAAGCTCCAGAATAGATGCGGCATCCTTCGGATTGTTGGAAACCTTCAACTTGAGGATATTCTCGGCGTCCTCCATCTTCCCCGCCACCGCGTATTGTTCGTACAGGAAGTCGTACGCTGCCCCAAACGTCTTGTCTTTCCGGATCATCTCCTGCGCCAGATCCAGCCCGGCCGGCAACTGGCCATCCTGAGCTAAAGCTCGCGCAAGACCGAGCTTCGCGCCCAGATCATCAGGCTTCACCTGGATCGACTTGCGGAGGTACGGTATTGCATCCGCCGGTTTCTTTTCCGCCAGAGCGAGAGCGCCTTTTAGAAGGTTGCCGTCGAAGTCCTGGGCATTCCTGATCAACAGCTGCTGTGAAGCTTTGGTGGCCTGGTCGTATAGCTGCTGTGGGTGCTGTGCGTCGGCGTTGTAGAGGCTCAGCGACAGTTGACCCAGACGGGCAATCGCCTCGCGGTCGCCGGGCATCAGTTCCACAGCGACCCGTAGTTCCCGATACGCCTGAACCGGATGGTTTCTCTTCAGTTCCAGCAGGCCCAGCCGGTAATGCGCTTCGCCAAGCTTGGGCGACTTCTGGATCGCCTTCTGGAACTGGATTGCGGCGTCATCGTACTTGCCGCTGTCGAAGAACTTACGTCCGCGGTCAACATATGTTTGTGGATTGCTGCCGCAACCGGCGATGCACACAACACAAAGCGCAGGAACAAGACGCCGAACCGTGCTGGAAAGAGGTGACATAAAAAGAACTATTCGTGTTTAGCGTGCATCGGGAAGGTCATGACGATCCGGCTTTGCCGGTGGGTGGAAAATAGGAAAGCATTTGCCGATAGACGATCTGTGCAAGCTGCTTTGCGCTGGCATCGGCCGCACTCACACCTTGCGCGCTGACCGGCACGGTAACGCGCACGAGCGCCATATCCGTCCGATTATCGAAGACGGCATCCCAAACCCGATGCGCCTGCAGCTGCTGTTCAAACGTATAGACACCTTTGAGCGTTTGAAACCAATAAAGGACCACTTGTTCGCTAGGGCCGCGCTTGATGCGGTAGTAGTTAGCGGGAAACGTAGAGCCCGGCCCCGCGGATACGTATGTAAGATGCGACGCAGTGGGGTTCCACCCTGCCCCCGGCAAACAGACCTTGGGATCGTGGGCATTCTTTGCCCGGAGCTGCGTTTTGTAATAAGCGACAAACAGTTCGGCCTGCTCCGGGCCGCCGCGAGCATGGTAAAGGCGAGCGAGAAAATCGTCCGGACCCAGCATATCGAGAGCCGCGGGATCCACAGTCTCCTCCCTCGTTTGCGACCAGCCGCCAAGTTCAAGAGGGAGGTTCGAGAGTGGCGGCGGAGAGGGCAGGAACGGCAGGCGCCGGAGAAGGTGGGAGGACACGGCTTGCCCAACGAAAATGGACACTGCTGCGAAGGTGAGCACGGCGGTGCGAGTCATTGCGCCGTCACCAATTCGGGGCTGATGATCCGGCGGATCGCCCTATGACACGCCAGAACCAGCAGGAATCCAATGACGAAAGCCACCCAGCCGAGAACTTCATGGTAGGTGCCCTCGGTCCATTTCATCTCATATTTGCCCAACACGCCGGTCATCGTGATGCGAAGCGCGTTAATGGCAATGGCGGATGGAATTGCAAGAGAAACAAGTACGGCACGCAGCCAGGTCCTCGGCTCAAAAAAATAGCTATACACGAGACAGAAAAAGAAGAGCGTGATCAGAGAGCGGAGCCCGCTGCAAGCCTCAATAACGGACAACCGCATATACGTCAACTGAAGAATATTGCCGTCTCGGATGACGCTGAAACCGAGGAATTCAAAGATCGATTCGGAGATGCGCGTAGCCAGCATCTGCAATGGCTGTGTCAGCTCTCCATAAAATACGTCGGGAACCGGAAAGGTGAACAGTAATAAAGAAAGCGGAAACAGAAACGGGCCGAGAGTTTGCCATCCTCCCACCAAGAGCAAACACCCGGCGAGCGAGATCAGGAAAGCAAATCGGGAGAAGGTGGAGGAGTTCCCGAGCACGGCAATTGTTCCAATAAATGCCGCGATGCCCAGAAACCCGATCGACCAAAGGCTCGGAGGCGCGACCGGATGGAGCAGGAAATCCCGGCGGTCCCATGCAATGTAGAGGGCAATGATCGGCGCGAAAAAACCATGGGCCATGTCGTCGCTGAAGAGGAGTATCCTTCCCGTCATGAGCAACATGGGGAAATAGCAAGCTACCAGAAGCAGCGAGAGGAGAGACAGAGTTGCTAGGTGCGGCCAAGCGACCCTGGTGGGCCGGTATTCGCCGTTAAGCCTCTGGTGTTGCAAGATCACAGTATTTTATTCATTGTCTACTACATGCCTGATTCCGAAAATTATTCCTTTGGCTCTCCAGGAATATTTCGCGTAGGAGCAAGAAAATCGCCGGTGACTATCCTCGGCTTTCCGGCGATACTCCGGCGGTAGACATATGCAAATGCGCACAGCTGCCGACCGGAATCCATCTGAACGGTCACCAGTTCCCGCTCGAACTCATGCGGTTGTGGGTCACGCACGCCACAACCCTCGTAAGCGTCCAGGCGCGGCCAGATCGCGCCAGGATTATCTAGTTCGAAAACGTCGCCACGCACCCACTCACCCGGAATGGCG
>JAOAPQ010000455.1 GCA_025462965.1 Bryobacterales bacterium | reverse complement strand
CTATTTACGCCGTTCACGGCATCGGGGGAACCGTATTGACGTTCCGGGGCGTGGTAGCGCACCTGGAGCCGGATCAGCCCATCTATTGCCTTGAAGCATTGGGGAGCGACGGCTCGTGGACTTGCCTGGAAGAGCTGGCGGCGCTCTACATCAAAGACCTTCTTGCGTTCCAGCCGAAAGGACCTTATCACCTGATCGGCTCGTCCTTCGGGGGAATGGTTATTTTTGAGATGGCCCGCCAGCTCCACGCACAAGGCCACGAAGTCGGCTTTTTGGGTATGTTGGACAGCGGTAACATGGGCCGCCGAAACCTGTGGACCCGCAAGGAGCGGATGAGGGAGAAGCTGCACTTCTTCCGGCGCAGAACGCTCATGCATTTGAAGCGTCTGGCCACCAGGAAACTGCGTGAGTGGCCGAGATATTCCGCTGGACGTGTACTGGCGGTGGGCCGGCTGATGCAGTCGACCGCATGGCGTTTGATGTACCGGTTCTATAGAGCGCCAAATAAATTGCCCGCTCCGCTACTCAACATGAAGCGGGTGTATCAGTCGTCCGGGTTAAATTACGTCCCGAAAAAATATGCCGGGAACATAACGCTGTTTATGGCGCGAGACCAACATAACGACAATGCCCGGGTAGTAGACCAGTTGGGTTGGGCGGGGTGGGCTGAGCAGGGCGTTGAGGTCATTGATGTGCCAGGCGATCACAACTCTTTGCTTCAGGAGCCGCACGTAAAGGTCCTCACAGAGGAGATGACCAAATGCCTCGCCAGATACGCGGCCAGGAATTTGGGCCGCTCAGGGGCCGGCCTCTAACGGTGGCCTGCCTTACCAGGCTTGCGAAGCGGGTGAGGCTGTGCGGGTTACTGGGAACTAGTTTCTCGGGATGGGCGAAGAGCAACTCCATGCCACATGTGCCCCCGCGGAGAACCCTGTTAGAAAGAACTTCTCCTCACCGGAGTATTGCTTTGCCATCTCGTGAACCTCCTCGAGAACCCCCAGCCGATCGAAAACGACACCTCGCATCGAAGTCATCCTGGAGCTCGTCCCTACCACCTTGGAGTATTGGTTTTTCTGGGGCATAGGGCGACCTATACAACGCCAGCGCAAGAAGCAAAATTCTAATCGCGCAAAGTTAATATTCTGAGAATAGCTTCCTCGGAACTAATAGGGCGAGGAGCCTAACCCTTCTATGCACACAGTTATATTGACAGATGTAAATAGTCGATGGTACATTGAACCGATCTGGAATATTCCTGACGTCATTTTTCTGGCCAAAGAGGCCGGAGTACGAGCAAATTTCGAGTTATGCCTGCCCGGCCGTATCGTCTTTCTTCCTATTGCCGGGAGGGTCACAACATGGCAAATGTAAAATCTAGGACTCGCGTGGTTTATTTCCGTATATCGGAAGAAGAGTTTACGAAGCTTTGCGGTCTTTGTGAGGCACAGGGAGCCCGGAATCTTTCTGAACTGGCGAGATCGGCCATCCATGCCCTGATGCAGCCTCATGTCAATACAGTTAAGGAAGACATTTCACATCGGCTAAGTGAGCTGGAACGATGCCTTTCGGAGATGAATCACCATCTCAAGACCTTGATGGAAATCCAGTCCAGCCAAAACGTTTACAGGGGGAACATTTGAGAACCAGGACATTCTGTGTGGCCGTGATCGCCGTTTTCGGGCAGATCGCCGCCACTCTTTCGGCTCAGGAACCGACCGCGGCAAATCCAACAGCTGCCCTGAGTAGTGATAGTCTCCGGCCGAGTTATGTTCTCGGGCCGGGCGACCAGATCCTGGTCCGGGCATTTGAAATGGAAGAGATCGGCGAACGGCCGATGCTGGTCGACGGCGACGGAAATCTGAACATTCCGGTGCTGGGGATCGTGCACGCCGCGGGGACTACGGTTGCGCAGTTGGAGGCAAAACTGATTGTCTTGCTTAAAAAATATGTCAAAGAGCCCCGTGTAACCATCACCATTGTGCAGTTTCGCAGCGAACCGGTCTTCTTTGTTGGCGCCTTCCAGAGACCTGGCATTTACCCGCTCCAGGGCCGGCGCACGCTGGTGGAGATGCTATCCGCTATCGGTGGTCTCCAGCCTAACGCCAGCCGCTACATCAAAGTCTCGCGCCGGAAGGAAGTTGGATCGATTCCATTGTCCAATGCTGTCTCAACCCCCGATGGGAAGGGATCCTCGGTCCGCATCAGTCTGGGAAGTTTGAGAGACAACGTGAACCCTGCAGAGGATATCGTTCTCGAACCGTTCGACGTCGTCACGGTAGAGAAGGCAGAACTCATCTATGTGAACGGAGCAATTGGCCATGTAGGCGGGATAGACCTTCTCGAAAAGGACTCAATGTCGGTGACCCAGCTGGTTACTATGGCCGGAGGATTGAAGGATACCGCCGATCCCACCAAGGCACGGCTGCTCCGACCGGTCTTAAACACGTCGAAACGCGCGGAAATTCATTTGAATGTTGAGCGAATCATGGCGGGGAAGGATACTGATTTCCCCGTGCTGCCCAACGATCTGCTGTACATACCCACAAAGTCAGGTTTTAAGCAAAATCTCGGTAAGGGATTATTGATAGCCCTCCCAATTGGGATAACCCTCGCTGTCTTATTAACACGCACCTTGTGAAGGAAATGGAAGAACAGGCACAAAAAAAGGAAACCGCGGTCAACCGGCTGCGGACGGTAACAGCGGAACTGGTTCGGCCAGTACCCTATAACGGGAACGGTGGTCCCGTCCCTCCTCCCCGGAAGCAGGACGAGAAGCCGAACTACCCCAGAGCATTGTGGGATGGTAAATTTCTCATTGTTGCCCTGGCCGTGCTGGGAGCAGGGTATGGCACCTTCGGGGTTGTGCAGCAGTTGCCGACATACCGGGCCATGACCACCATGGAGCTTTCGACGCCAAATCAATCGTTCATGGGGCGCGGCGCTCTGGATCCGCAGGGATCAGACGCTTATACGGTCAACGCTGCCAACATCCAGACTCAATTGCGCATTTTGGTAGCGCCTGGGTTATTGCGCAGGGCCGTGGAGCGGGTTTCTCTGGAGTCGCCTCCCATCGCTCCTCCCAGTTCCGGACTGGTAAGCAGGATACGGAATAAGTTCCGGTTGATTCCCCAGGACAACATGGACTTCCTGCACCTTGCGGTGCGAAGGGCCGGCGGGTCTGTATCTGCGAGACAGATTGGCACCACCCATCTCCTTGAACTGAGTTGCGAGTCGATTTCAGCCGATATTGCGTCGAACTTTATCAATGCGGTGGCGGCCGAATATATTGCTCAGAACCAGCAGGTTTATTCCAGTTCCTCAACCCGGACCCTCCAGTGGCTGAGTACGCAGCTCGAAGATTCCAAAGGCAAGATGGATGACGCGGAATCCAAACTGCAGGATTTCATTAAAAAGCAGGGTTTGGCTTTTGTGCTGGACCAGAACACATTGGCCGATAGCAAACTGAAAGACCTCCAGGCAGCACTGGCCACGAGCCAGAGCGACCGAATCACGAAACAATCGCGCTATGAACTCGCCAAGTCGAGCCCCATCGATTCGCTTCCCGAAATCCTTGATGACGGCAGCCTGAAAAATCTCAATATAGGGATCACTAGCCTGCGCAAAGAGCGAGCCCAGCTTACCGCTACTCTAACGGCCGACCATGTCAAGGTAAAGCGGATTGATTCTCAGATCGCTGAGCTTGAGAGTACTCTGCAACGCGAGAAAGCGAATTTGGTAAAGCGGATCGAGAATGAGTACGACGCGGCATTGAGGCGCGAAAAGTTATTGAGCAGCGCATATAATGGCCAAGCCAGAGCCGTAGCGAATCAGGCCGACGGCGCAGCGCAATATGCGACTTTCAAGCGCGATGTCGAAACCGCTCGGTTATCCTATGACCGTCTTTTGCAGGAATATAATTCCATGGCTATTGTTGCGGCCGTTCCCACCAACAACGTCCGTGTAATCGATCCGGCCGTGCCGGTCCATGTTCCTTATAAACCGCGGCCGGCCCGTGACATCGGCATGATGACTGGGCTCGGCATCGCGTTGGCTGCGGGATTGCTGGTTCTGAAAGAAACGATTCGTGTCAAGAAACTAAGTCTTGTATTTGCATCCCCAGGGCATGCGGGACAAGTGCTCAATGTTCCTGAGCTCGGGATTATTCCGGCATTTCACCCAGACGGCTCCCTGCTGCGCCAACCGTCTTTTAGCTTCCGGGCGCTTCGGCCTGGTATCAGGCGGGCCGACATGGCGGTGCCGGATCTTACCTCCTGGTCGAAGCAGCCTTTTTTGGCAGAATCCATTCGGCACGCGGTCACTTCGATCATGGTTCGCGGCCATAACCAACCGCATCAGATGCTTGTGGTAACCAGCGCCAGCCCTGAGGAGGGGAAGACCACACTGATCGGCAATATTGGAGTAGCCATGGCCGAGACCGGCAAGAGAGTTCTGATGGTCGACGCCGACTTGCGGGCTCCACGGCTACATGGTCTGTTTCGGCTTGATAAGAAACAGGGCATTTCCGATCTATACTCCTCGGATATTCCGATCGACAACATCGTTATGGGCGATTACATCAAAGCCACCAACATACCCAATCTGTTTCTGCTCAGCAGTGGCGAGGTGCAGCTTGAAAGACTCGGGGAAATGCTCTTTTCCCAACGAATCCGGGATCTGTTTTCCCGCCTGAAAAAGGAGTATGACTTTGTCCTGGTTGACACGGCGCCCACCTTGCAGTTCTCCGATGCGCGGCTCCTGGGGCAGATCTCCGACGGCGTCATTTTGATTATCCGTTCCGGTGTGAGCTCCCGGGAGAATGTACAGCTCACCGTCCAACGCATTGCCGAGGATGGCATCCCGATCGTCGGCACGATTCTGAATCACTGGCAACCCCCGCTGCATGGATCGGCGCTCGACGATTATTACCTGGGGGCCTATGGGCCCTACGGTTCTCATCACGGACTTTCCCCCAAGACTTCATAGCCTTTTATGTTCACAATATTCAAGGCGATCTGGGTGTTTTCCGTCTTCCGGGGCTCTGTTTGATGGACGACACCGTCATTCGCGTCGAAAAGCTTGGTAAACAATACCTGGTGGGCGCCGAAGCCCCCGCCTACCAGACGTTTCGCGAGACCATCTCGTCCTTACTCTACGCGCCCGTCAAAGCGGCGCGCTCCGCCTTGTCACGCCGGACGACGGAAGAGGGAAAGGAACAGACTTTTTGGGCCCTCCATAATCTCTCCTTTGAAATCAAGCGCGGTGATGTTGTCGGTGTAATTGGGAGCAATGGCGCTGGCAAGAGCACGCTTTTGAAGATTCTTTCCCGGGTTACTGAGCCGAGTTGCGGATTTGCCGAAATCCACGGCCGCGTCGGTTCCCTACTGGAAGTCGGTACCGGATTTCATCCTGAGCTTTCGGGACGTGAAAACATCTTCCTGAACGGGGCGATCCTCGGCATGAGTCAGAGTGAAGTCCGGCGTCAGTTCGACGAAATAATTGCCTTCGCCGAAGTCGAGAAATTTCTGGATATGCCGGTGAAGCGCTATTCGTCCGGCATGTACATGCGCCTCGCTTTTTCCGTGGCGGCGCACCTTGAACCGGACCTGCTCCTGGTAGACGAAGTCCTGGCGGTAGGCGATGTGTCGTTTCAAAGGAAGTGTCTGGCCAAGCTGAAAACCATCACGGCCGATTCGGAGCGCACGGTATTATTCGTTAGTCACGACATGCAGGCGGTCCAGTCGCTCTGCAAACACGCTTTGCACCTGGAGCATGGCAGCCTGGTGGATTCCGGTGAGGCACGTTCGGTGATCGGCCGTTACCTGACGAAAATCAGCTCAACCGGAAACTACCGAAAATGGGACGGCGATGAGCCCGGCAATCACGAGGTCCGGTTAAAAGCGATTGAGGTTAGTTCCGAGCCGGGGAGCGATGGAATCTGTTTGAGCTCCCGAGACCTCACCGTCACCATGGTCTTCGACGCAATGGTACTGCGGCAAGGGCTTTGTATCGGGTTCGACATACTTACCCCCGAAGGCGTAACAGTGCTGCGGAGCTATCAGACGGATCTGGCTGAAGATCATTGTCCAATCCTGGTCGAAGGAACCAATTCCTGGCAGTGCACGATCCCAGCCGGCCTCCTCAATGCGGGCGAGTATTACGTTTCTCCGAAACTTAGTATTCACAACCAATATTGGATCGTAAATGACGATCCGGTTATCCGTTTTGAAGTGGTAACCAACCGCGCCGTTTCGTCTAACCGCTCTCTGCGTCCTGGCATACTTAACCCGGTTCTTCCATGGGAATCTGTCGCCTAGCGGCTTCCTCGCCCGATGCTGTAGGATTTCCAGCGATATCTTCCAGTTTTTTCCGTTCGCTTTAAATGATCAGAATTTAAACTTGGCCAGTGTTGGCCCGAGCGGTTATACTTAGATTGATTGAGTATTTAAGATAAGAATTCCAGGCCAGCCCGGCACCGCTGATCTGGACGCTGGCTCAACCCAAAGTTTCCAGAGCATAATGTTAAACTCTACTCAAGGTCTCGCCTCGACTGTCACCCTCATTGAGCCGTCATCCGGCTGGCTCGGACTCAATCTGGGGGAGGTATGGGCAAGACGCGAATTATTGTATTTTCTAACTTGGCGGGAAGTAAAAGTCCGCTACAAGCAGACTTTGCTGGGTGCCTCATGGGCTCTTTTGCAACCTCTGTTTACGATGGTGATCTTCAGCCTGTTTTTTGGCCGATTGGCCAAAATGCCTTCCGATGGCGTCCCCTATCCCGTCTTTGCTTTCACAGCGTTGGTCCCATGGATCTTTTTCAGCAATGGCCTCACTCAGTCCTCCAATAGCCTCATCAATAATTCACAGTTGATCACCAAGATCTACTTCCCAAGGCTGCTGGTGCCTACCGCGGCGGTCTTGGGCGGTCTAATCGACTTCGTTCTGGCCTTCGGACTGCTGCTTCTCATGATCCTCTGGTACGGGGTGGGCATTCACCCGAACATCATTTGGACGCCGCTGTTCGTGCTGTTGGCTTTCGTGAGCTCGTTGGGTGCGGGCTTGTGGCTCTCAGCTCTGAACGTGGAATATCGGGATGTTCGCCACACCGTGCCATTCCTCGTGCAAATGTGGATGTTCGCCACGCCGATCGCATATCCCAGCAGTCTGCTCCATGAACCCTGGCACACGTTGTATGCACTGAACCCCATGGTGGGCGTCGTCGAGGGATTCAGATGGGCAATACTGGGGTCGAAGACTCGTCCCGACAGTTTACTTCTGGTCTCTTCCGCGATCTCGATCACTTGGTTAGTGACTGGCGCGCTCTTCTTTCGCCGTACTGAAAAACGGTTTGCAGACCTGATCTGATATGCCATTTCCCTGCGCATGAGCGACATCGTCATTCGAGCCCGGCAACTCAGTAAGCGTTACGATCTCGGCCGGAAGGGATCGCAGGACGAGGGGTTCCCCTCATCTCTGCGAAAAAGATTTTCCCGCGAAGCCCCGGAGGAGTTTTGGGCGCTAAAGGATATCTCTTTCGAAGTGCCAGGTGGCCAGGTAATCGGAATTATCGGGAATAATGGCGCAGGCAAAAGCACGCTTTTAAAAGTGCTTTCCAGGATCACCGAGCCCACCGGCGGGTCAGTGGAAATTCGTGGCCGGGTCGGCTCTTTGCTGGAAGTCGGCACGGGGTTCCATCCTGAGTTGACGGGCCGGGAAAACATCTATCTGAACGGCGTCATTATCGGCATGCAGCAAGCCGATATCCGCAAGAAATTCGCCGATATTGTAGAGTTTGCCGGAGTCGAAAACTTTCTGGATACGCCAGTAAAGCGATATTCCTCCGGGATGTACATGCGGCTCGCTTTCTCGGTAGCCGCGCACTTGGATCCTGACATCCTGATTATCGATGAGGTTCTGGCTGTCGGCGACGCATCCTTTCAGAAGAAGTGTTTGGGCAAGCTGCATGATGTTGCGACGCAATCGAAGCGTACGGTCCTTTTTGTGAGCCACAACCTCCAGGCCGTACAATCGCTTTGCGATCAGGTGATACATCTGGATCATGGCCGTATCGTGGCCTTCGGAGACACCCGGACTGTGGTGGGCCGCTACCTCGAAACCACCTCCACGGCAGTTGCAGGATCTCACTATTGGGACCATGACGCGCCGGGAAATGATGAGATCAGGTTGAAGAGCATCGAAGTGAAATCAAGCGACAACTCGAATGGCATTTATTCCAGTTCGCAAGATCTCACTGTTGAAATGGGGTTTGAGGTGTCCGTGGACGTACCGGGGCTGCGGGTCGGATTCGACCTTGTCACCCCGGAGGGTGTCCTGATATTTCGCACCTATCAGACTGATACGGTTCAAAAGGGGTTCTCCCGGCTCGGGATCGGCCCAAACCGTTGGCGCTGCACCCTGCCTGCAGGCCTGCTGAATGCCGGTGTATATACGGTGCTCCCAAAAGTAGCCATAGATGATACCCATTGGATAATCGACGGCAGTGCCGGAGCTGCGTTTGAAGTCGTTCTTGATCACGGCATATCCCCCTATTGGAATTCCTTGGACGCATCCAGCCGGCCAGGCTTGATCGCGCCAATTCTTGATTGGAAAACGGTATCCGTCCCCGCACGGGATTGCGTGATACAGGGCTGGGAAGCCTAAGAGTAAGAACATGGGCACGCAGGCATCGAAGCTGACACTGGCTGTACCGAATTGGAACGGCGGTCGCTACCTGGAACACACCCTGTCGTCGCTCCAACGAAACCGGCCCCATGTGCGCTGGTGGTTACAGGATTCGTGCTCGACCGACGACTCAGTCAACATCGCATCCCGGTTTGCCGGGCCCGAGGATCATATTCAGGTCGAGCGGGATAGCGGCCAAACAAACGGCCTGAATCGCGCCTTCAGCAAGATGGGAGGAGAAATCGTGGGGTTCTTGAACTCAGACGATTTGCTCGCTGATGGGGCAGCCGAGACGGTGCTGGAGATGTTTGCCGGCGATCCCGAACTGGATCTGGTATACGGTCAGGTCGAATGGATCGATGCGGAAGGCTGCAGTCAGGGCTTTCACGCCGGGAATATCTCCAGCCTGGCTGAGGTCTTAAACATCTACGAAGTCTGGTGGAGACAGAAACACTGGGTGCAGCCGGAAGTATTCTGGCGGCGCTCGCTGTGGGACCGAGTAGGTTCTTTCAACGAGACTTATAACCTCGCCTTTGATTACGAGTATTGGGTGCGATGCTTTCAAAAGGGCGTCAAAGTCAAGCGGATTCCAAAGGTCCTAGCCAAGTTTCGTCGTCACTCCGCACAAAAGTCGACCGCAAGTGACGAGGCTGCTAGAGAAATCCGCGCCATCGTGGTCGGCGCGCTGGCCTCCAAGGATCTCGGAATTTGGAGTACTCTCCCTTTACGCAATCGCCTCAGCTATGACAGTTATCACTCTGCCCCCGCCGGAAAACCGTTCTGGTATGCGCTCAGTTGCAATCCTTGGTGGCTGGTTTTACCGACAGTCAGATTTCGCCTAGCCCAGTCACGGAAGACCTTCGGGTTTTGATCGCATCGCCCCGCATCCATGTCTCCTCCAAAAACCAGCGGATCGATGACCCCAGGCGCCATCGTCTACCGATTGCGCAAAACGTTTCACCACGGAATCCGCACGGCTTACTATCGTGACGTGGTCCGCCCCCGCATTCTGAAGACGCGCCCGGTTTGTCCGGCACCGAACGCAGCCTGTGAGATCCATGTCTTGACCTCTTCGGGCGATTGGCTGAATTTAGTATGGACTCTGAAGAGCTTTTACCATTTTTCCAGCCGGACTTACGGCCTCTGCATTCACGACGACGGTACGCTTCCGAGCGAGGCCAAGAGGGCTCTACGCGAGCACTTCCCTGCCGCACGTTTCATCGCCCGCGATGAGGCGGACAGTGCCGTTCAAGCGAAATTGACTGATTTTCCGCGGTGCCTTCATCTGCGGCGCACCAACACTCTTTCGCTTAAACTGTTTGATTTCCGGCACTATCTGCAAGCTGAGCGCATGCTACTGATCGATAGCGACATTCTTTTTTTTTCGGAGCCTGCCGAACTGGTGCACCGCGTCGACGACCCCGGCTATCATTTCAATTCGGTGAACGCCGATGTGTCCAGCGCTTATACCGTCGATCCCGCCACGGTCGAAGAACAATTTGGATTCAAGCTTCGGCCGCTCTTTAATTCCGGGTTAGGCCTGATTCATGGCGCCTCGTTGCGGCTGGACTGGATTGAAGAGTTTCTGGCCTTACCTGGCATTCTGGATCATTTCTGGCGCATTGAGCAGACGCTTTTCGCTCTCTGCAGTTTCCGCTACGGGGCGGAGCTGCTCCCCGAGGAATATCGGGTAAAACTGGACGGCGAGTCCCGCGGCTCCTGCAAACATTACATCGGAGCAATCCGGCACCACATGTACGGGCAGGGCATTTCGCGCTTAGTACGGAGTGGTTTTCTGGAGGCGACGGGAGCATGAGCATCAAAGCCGTATTTGGCCAGGTCATCCAGTCAAATCCGGTCGGACGGGAATGGCTCGCATCCCGGCGGCTACACCAGCGCCAGCGCGATTGGAGCACGGTACACAGCGCGCGGTTTGGCAAGACGGAGTTCTCGCTATTCACCAACGTGGGGCTGGGCGACATTATGATCGCCAAGCAGATTTGTCGCGAATTTGTAAAATATTGCGAACAACATGGCGACCCCCGTTTGGGTCGCATCGTTATCACCGCTGGCGCCTGGCCGGAGAACTTTCGCATCACCGAAGGCGACCACAACGTTTACTGGTGGTGGTCCATGAATGGCCGGGATGGTTGGCTTGAGAAATATCTGGCCTGCGTCAATGTGAAACCGGATGTCGTAGCATGTCTCTCCTCCTGGTGCTGCAAGCATGCGGAGACTGCGGGTTGCCGCATCCTGTACTTACCGTTGGCGGTCGGCGAAGCTTTCCAGGCTCTGCGGATCCCACGCAGCGGCGTCGGCTTTGCAGGATCGAGGGGGCATAAGGATTCTCCCCAGGTGTCCTCCATTCTGGGACCTTTTTTGGATCGGCCGGACTTTGAATGGGTGACCGGCCTCAGTACACCTGAGCAATTGAGCGAGTTTTACAACCGCAAAAGTATTGTTCTGGGCATGACCGAGATCTATCAGGAAAAAACCGGTATGGTCAACAACCGCGTATTCGAGGTTTTAGCGACCGGGACGCCGTTTATCATCCATCGTCACCGCGCTCTCGAGGAGGTCCTCGGACACGAATACCCGTACCAGTCGGATACTCCCGAGCAAACCCGGCAAATAACCAGTGAAATCCTGGCGGAGTACCCGAAACACCTGGAAATATTTGAACAGTTCCAACAGATGGTGAAAGCTAAACATTCTTATCAGCACCGGCTACACACTCTGATGCAGTTTCTCGCCCAACGAGGCTAACAGTTTATGACGTGTATCATCACCGGCATCGCTGGTTTCATCGGCTCCAACCTGGCTGAACGCTTGATGCGGGACGGCCATTCCGTTATCGGTATCGATAATCTAGGCCGCAAAGGCGCGAATGAGAATCTTGCCCGGATCCGCTCGGTCGGGGACGTTGATTTTCACCAGGGAGATATTCGCGAGGATCGCTTTCTTCGGGACCTTTTTGCCCAGCACCGGAATGCCGAAACCGTGTTCCATCTGGCCGGGCAGGTCGCGGTAACCACGTCGGTAACCGACCCCCGGGATGACTTTGGATCGAATGCGCTTGGAACGTTCAATGTCTTGGAAGCCGTTCGTACGAACAAGATGGATCCGGTCCTTATCTATTCGTCAACCAATAAGGTTTACGGCAAAATGGACGATCTTGAGATCCAGGACTCCGGTGACCGCTACAACTATGCCAATCTGCCCGAGGGGGTAAGCGAGACCAGGCCCCTGGACTTTCATTCACCTTACGGCTGCTCGAAAGGTACGGGCGATCAATATGTGATCGATTACGCGCGCATTTACGGTCTACGGACGGTTTGTCTCAGGCAATCCTGCATCTATGGCATCAACCAGTTCGGGATCGAAGATCAGGGTTGGGTTGCATGGTTTACGATTGCAGCGCTGCTGGGCAAGAAGATCTCGGTCTATGGGGATGGCAAGCAGGTGCGTGACGTCTTGTTTATCGATGATCTCATCGATGCGTACCTGTGCGCCGTGCAAAAAGCCCACATCACCGCCGGCCAAGTATTTAACATCGGCGGCGGCCCCGCCAACACGCTTAGCATCCGCCAGTTGCTGGCTTATTTAGAAAGTCACTTAGGGAAAAAAATCGACGTGAGCATGGAGGACTGGCGGCCCGGCGATCAGAAGGTTTTCATCGCCGATGTGCGCAAAGCCCACACCCAGTTTGGCTGGGAGCCGCGTACCAGCGTTGAACAGGGGATTACGAAGCTTTGCAATTGGGCCTCAATGAATATCGATACCCTTCGGCGGCTTTTGGGATAATGAGCGCTGCACGCGCTAAGCGCTAATGCCCCTCGAGTCTTTTCTATTCGCTCTCTGCAGCTTCCGTTACGGGGCGGAGCTTCTTCCCAGGGAATCTCGGGTAAAACTGGACGGAGATTCCCGCCGCTCCAGCAAACATTACACCGGGGCAATCCGGCACCACATGTACGGGCAGGGCATACCAGGCCTGATACGGAGTGGCTTTCTTCAGGCGGCGGGAGCATGAGCCTCAAAGCCATTGGTCAGATCATCCAGTCAAATACTGTCGAAAGATTCGGCTTCGATCTGCGGCCTGCTCTTAACTCCGGTTTGGGAGGGACCCAATTTGACTCTCTGTGGATGGAAGAGTTCCTGTTACCGGGCATTCTCGGCCATTTCTGGCGGATCGAACATACCCTTTGTGCGCTTAGCAGTTTTGGGTGCGGCGCGGAGCTCTTCCCCGAGGACTACGGATCAGCCATCCCGAGCCTGGCACGAAGAGGGTTCCTGTGGGAGTCCCACGGGTGAAAGCGCGGAACGGCTTGCGTGTGCTTATGATGCCGGATTACCGCGCCGGAAATCCTTACCAGCGGCTGCTGGCGTCGGCACTCGAACCGTTGGGCGTGACGGTTTCTTTCCCCAAAGGATATCGCCGCGGCCTGCCGATCTGGCGCGCGGCTTTGCAGGAGCGGGCCCAGGTTCTGCATCTACATTGGCTCTCCCCCTATTTGAAGGGCCGGAACTTCCTTTCGCATATTCTGTATGCCGGCAAGCTGTGCTTCGATCTCTGCCTGGTGCGGATGATAGGGGTGAGAATCATCTGGACGATTCACAACCGGGTGTCGCATGAGGCGCAATTCCCGCTCATCGAGCAGTTCGTACAAAACCTTGTCAGCCGTATTGCTGGACGAGTCATCGTCCATTCCGATTCCGCTATGCGCGATATGCTCCACGCGCATATGCCTTTGGATCGCGCGCGCGTGTGCGTAATTCCTCATGGCCACTACGCAGGTGCCTATTCCGCGCGCGTGCCGACGCTCGAAGCACGCCGGGCAATGGGCTGGGAAGCGGACAAAATGGTCTTCCTCTTTTTCGGCATGGTTCGGCCATACAAAAACGTGGAAAGGTTGGTCGAGGCATGGAGATCTTCGCCGGAGTTGGCGGAACGGGCCACGCTCGTCATCGCCGGAGAGGCCGTGGACCCGGTCTACCACCATCAGATCGCCGGTCTCGCCCGCGGCGTATGCGGCCTGAAACTTCAATTGGCGCGCATTCCCGATCAGCAAGTGCATCTGTATTTCAGTGCCGCCGACGTCGTGGTGCTTCCCTTCACCCGCATTCTGACCTCAGGTAGCCTGCTGCTTTCCATGACATTCGCCAAGCCGCTGATCGCTCCAGATCTGGACATGATCAGCGAGACCCTGCACGGCGCGGACGACCTACTTTATGACAGCCAGGATAACGACGGCATCAGGAAAGCTTTACACTTCGCAGCTTCTCCAGAAGCGGATCTCGCAGGCCTGCGCGCCCGAATGGAGGGATTGTGCGCCGATCTAAGTTGGGATCGGATCGCCCGCCTCACCAACTCAGCCTACGGTGATTAGGTATTATCTATTCAGTTCATATCTTATCGAACTCTGCGGCGGCTTTTGGGATAATGGGTTACCGTCGCCGGTCTCGCTGGAGTCTTTTCTATTGTGCCAATCTCGCAAGGAACAGATGGTGAAAGCCCAATATTCTTATCAGCACCGGCTGCATACGGTAACACAGTTTCTCGCCAACGACGTTAACATATGACGTCTATCATCACCGACATCGCTGGTTTTATCGGCTCCAATCTGGCTGAGGACTTAGTGCGGGAAGGCCAGTTCGTTATCGGTGTCGATAATCTCGAGCGCAAAGGCGCGAACAAGAATTTTGTCCGGATCCGCTCGGCGGGAGACTTTGATTTTCACCAATCGCGATTATCGATTTCTTCGCGACCTTTTCGCCCAGCACCGGAACGCGGAAACGGTATTTCACCTGGCAGGGCAGGTCGCGGTACCACCTCGGTGGCCAACCCTAGGGATGATGGGGATGGCAAGCAGGTGAGGGATGTCTTGTTTATTGATGATCTCATCGAAGCCTACTTGTCCGCGGTGCAACAAGCCCACGTCACCACTGGTCAAGTACTTAATATCGGCGGCGGTCCAGCCAATACTCTTAGTATCCGCCAGTTGCTGGCCTGTTTAGAGAATCACTTAGGAGAAAAAAATCGACATAAGCATGGCGGAACGGCGGCCCGGCGATCAGAAGGTTTTCATAGCCGATGTGCGCAAGGCCCACACCAAGTTTGGCGGGGAGCCGCGTACCAGCGTGGAACAGGGAATTACAAAGCTTTACAGTTGGGCCTCAATGAATATCGATACCCTCCGCCGGCTTTTGGGATAATGAGCGCTGCACGCGCAAAGCGCTAATGTCTCTCGAGTCTTTCCTTTTCCGCCAGACCTACAGTATGACGAGCCGAATCCGGGTGGCGGGATACCGCCGGCTGGGGATGCGGATCGGCGCGCAATGCCGCCTGGAAAACATTCGAATCAGGCGCCCTCGCCAGATCGAGCTCGGCCGCGGCAACGCCCTCAGCGAGGGTTGTTGGCTGTGGCCGGTCGATGCAGAGCACACTGGAATCCGCATTCGCATTGGGGCACAAAACTATTTCAACCGGGACTGCATGATCGATTCGTGCGGTCAGATTGAAATCGGGGACCACAACATGTTCGGACCGGGAGTATATATCACCGATTCCAACCACAGCATGCCGGACCATGGCTGGGTCGCGGACGGGGCGATGGACGTGGGGCGCGTCGTGATTGGAAATGGCTGCTGGATCGGCGCGAAGGCGGTGATTCTCAAGAATGTAGAGCTGGGAGATCGATGCGTTGTCGCAGCTGGAGCAGTGGTGACGAAATGTTTCCCCGCGTATTCCGTGGTGGCGGGGGTGCCCGCCCGCCTGATGCGGACAGCGAAGGCGGATTGACAGTGGGCAAACCTTCCCATTCAAACGGAGATTCGCGCGGCGTATTGATGTTGGCAACCATGCCGGAGTCTCTGGCCGCGAAATCGGGGTTCACGCGGCTGGTGGACTATGTTGAAAATGCGGAATTGCTGGGTACCCGCCGGTCGCAGGGTGGAAAGCTACCAGACCGCGCCGCTCGCCTGGCGCTCAGCCAGCTTTCGATCACGTCTTGGTATCAGTTGAGCTCCGCCCGGCTTGAATTTCTTGCATGGAAGCGGATGCGCGAGGGTTTTGCCGGTGTGCTTCATGTTCTTTGGGCCGATAGCGATCTGGGCTACCTGGACCTGATCAGCACGAGAAGGGGCGTGGCCCTTTGCGCCACTTTTCACGCCTGCCCGGACACGCTGCCGGAGGTCATCCGCCATCCTCACCGGCTGCGCAACATAGATGCGATCACGGTGGTGAGCCGAACGCAGAGCGATTTCTTTGTGTCACATGGGGTGGCGCCTGAAAGGATTACCTTCCTACCGCATGGAATTGATGTGGACTATTTCACTCCTGGCAGCAGAGAATATGATAAGGTGTTTACGGTTTTGGCGGTGGGCTCTTACCGGCG
>JAOAPQ010000443.1 GCA_025462965.1 Bryobacterales bacterium | reverse complement strand
AATGTGCGCGTTTTCGGACCATTGCATCGGGCTCGTCATGAATCGTCTGCGCGAACTCAATCTGGACGGCAACACGGTGGTGATTCTGGTTTCCGACCACGGCGATACGATGGGCCGCCATCGTTTCATGAGTAAGGATTTTGCGTTCTACGAACCGGCCATGCGCATTCCGATGATCGTTCGCGCGCCTGCGATGCCCGGCGGAGTGGTCCACCGCGATCCCGTGTCGGCGATCGACGTGTTTCCCACTCTGTGCGACCTGATGAATCTGCCGAAACCATCCGGCATACCGGGACAGTCGCTGGTCGGTCGATGGGAAGGCAAGCCTGACGACCCCGAACGGCCGATCTTCGCCGCACAAGGCGTTCCAGGCAAGAATCGCGCATTGATGCTACGCACATCGCAATACAAGTACACCCGCTACGACGATGGCGGAAGCGAGTTGTACGACTTGTCTCGCGATCCCGACGAGCTGGAAAATCGCATCGATTATATGGACTACGCGCGACCGCTGGCCGATTTGAAGGCTCAAGTGGAGCGATGGGAGCGCCAGTATCCTCATCGGGTCTGATGCATTCATGACACCGCCAAGCTAAGGAGAAAAAGAGCAATGAAACTGAAAACCACAATTCTGGTCTTGATGTTGTCGACGACCGCTACATACGCGCAGAAGCAAAATGCGCCGGCGGCGCCGCCAAACAAGAAATTAAAGATTCTGACGCCCGCGGAAACCGACCCGAGCCGTCTTTTACCGGCGCCGCCGGCGAACGGTTCGGACTCCCAAACCAGAGAATTGGCGGAGGTGGAGCGCATCATCAAGACTCGAACGCCGGAGCGATTTGCGCAGGCCGTTTGGGACTCCGAGCACGAGGACGCCACGGCTTTTGCCGCGACCATCGGACCTGATTTCGATCTCAACAAGCTGCCCGCGACTGCCAAACTGCTTGCACTCGTCCTGAACGATCAAGGAGTGGTTGCCAGCGCGTCGAAGGACTTTTTCCATCGCCAATTTCCCGTAGCGGCGGACGCCGCGGCGGCGGCCTCTTATCGCGACTGGACCTGCGACAAGACAGTCAAGAAGCCGGGCGACCGGCCTTTGAGGTCGTATCCCAGCGGCCACGCGACCATGGGCTATACGCTCGCTGTCGTTCTGGCGGAGCTGATTCCCGAGAAATCGCAGGCGATTCTGGCACGCGCCGCCGACTATGCTTATAGCCGCGAAATTTGCGGTGACCACTATCACTCTGACATTGAAGCCAGCCACGCTCTCGGCAACTCGCTGGGAATCCTGCTGCTGAACAGCGCCGCCTTGCGGCCGCAGATCGAAGCGTCAAAGGCCGAGTTGCGGGCGGCCCACCTGACTATGCAATCGCGCAGACTCGCGCCGGCTCAATGATTAAGTAGATCGCCGGTTATGCATGCGATCACGAATCAGTGAAGCGGATTAACCCCAAAGTCGACGCCACAACTCCGGCCGGCTTTGGAAAGCTCTTCAGTCGGCGCTGAGCCTGATCGGCAATCGCGCGCAACTCTAGCGCCTCGGCCCGTAATCTCTCGCGGAGAGTCGCATTGATGTCACGCAGAACACGAAGCTCATCAACCAGGGCTCGAACGGTGTCAGGGCTCGATGGATTAAATTCCATTGGGCCGATTATACGCGTAAAAAAAGGATACTGACACCCTAAAATGCGATTAAATTGAATTTTAATTCCGCTTTTTTTAATAAACTGGCTTTATGGGGTAGACCCGTGGCCGTTCGTTGAACTGGTACCACCGGGCCGCACCGATGTTTCGGCCATATATATTTGAAGCATGCACGAGTCAAGCCGACGCGGATTCCTCAAAATGTTGCCCATTGCGGCCACTGCCAGCGCGCAAACCACTGCCGACCGCAGGCCCAATTTCGTGGTGATTGTGACTGACGATCAGGGGATCGGCGACATCGGGTGCTATGGGCATCCGGAAGTGCGCACCCCAAACCTTGACCGATTGGCGGGCTCCGGCGTCCGCTTTACACAGTGGTACGCGAACGCGCCGATTTGCTCCGCATCGCGCGCCGCGATTATGACAGGCAAGTACCCGGATCGCGCGGGCGTGCAGGGAGCCCTTCAGTCCCAACCCACATGGGATGTACCGGGTCTGCGTGAAGGTGAGACTACGTTCCCGCGCTTGCTGCGGGATCGTGGTTACCGCACGGCGGCATTCGGTAAGTGGCATCTTGGCAGCGCGCAGCACAGCCGTCCGATGGCTCAGGGTTTCGATGATTTCTTTGGCTGGTACTCGGGCTGGCTGGATGGGTATTCACACCGTTACTACCAACTCGGCGGCCCTCCCGGCAAGATCTTTCACGATCTCTGGCGCAATGACACAGAGGTCTTCGAGGAACCGGCTTACATGACGGAACTGCTGGGCCGCGAAGCTCAATCCTTCCTCTCGCACCAAAACGCGCGCCAGCCATTTCTGCTTTACCTCGCGTTTGGCGCCCCGCATTATTCGATGATGGCGCCGGCAAAGTATTTGGACAGGTTCCCGAAAACAATGGAACGCGATCGGCGCACTCACCTGGCTATGGTCGCCGCCGTGGACGACGTGGTGGGCGCTTTGCTCGGTCAGTTGAAGAAGCAAGGTCTGGAAGACGATACCGTCATCTGGTTCCAGAGTGACAACGGCGCTACAAGGGAAGCCCGCGCGTCAAGCTATGGTAAACCCTATAACGGAGGCAGCAATGCTCCGTACCGTGCGTGGAAGCAGGGGCTTTTTGACGGGGGGATGCACGTTCCCGCCATGTTCCGCGCCCCGGGTATCACCCAGCCGGGCTTGGTTTGGAACCGCCCGCTCATGTCGATGGATTTGCTGCCGACATTCCTGGCGCTGGCGGATCCCGCGGCTAAGCCACCCGCCGATTTAGACGGCCGCAGCATTCTGCCGGTGCTTCGCGGAACCAGGCCGGCGCATGAGTACATGTTCTGGAGCTTCGAAAATCAACGCGCGGTACGCTACGGCGATTGGAAGCTGATACTGAATCCGCCCAGCTACCCTGGCGACGAACTGACGGGTAAAGTCTGGCTCTCGAACCTGGAAGCCGACCCGGGTGAGAAGAACAATGCGGCCGCAGCCGAACCCACGCGGGTTCAGCAACTCACGGAAAAGATTCGCGCATGGGAACAGGAAATGAAGCTCCCGCCGCGCTAGCCCTCTCCTGCTTATCCGGTTGTTTCAGCTAGCCACAAGATATGGTGGTTCAGGACTCGGTGGGTGGCTTGGGTAAGTCCTTCGCACCGCGTATCTCCTTATAAGGCGCGGGCTTGTGTCCCGTTCCAAGACCCAGCAATGTTTGAAAGGCGGCCATCGGTTTGTTGCGTCGATTATGCCGAAAAACGAACTCATCAAGATAAACCTGCAGTTGGTCACGGCTCACGCCGTGATACGTTCCAATGAGCCATTGCTGCAGATTGCCAATGGCTCGGTCTGCTAACGGCACCGCGGATTTGGCGCCTCTTCGCAAGTCGACTCTTAAAGGTTGAGATCGAGAGACGTGTTTAAAGTCAGCCTCCTGTAACCCAGCGAAGCTCTTGAGGCCGTCAGTGTAGACCGTGGCGCCCGCAGCGACGTTCTGTTTGAGGAACCCCAGAAGAGTCGCGCTTTTGAAGTCCGGGATAACTGCCATCCGGACGCGTCCCGATCCTTTTCCTCTCTTCTCCACCGCGACGATCACGAGGGCGGCCTTTCGTCCTTTCAGTTGACGGCTTCCACGCAGACCCGCCTGCCTGCCTCCAACCCAAGTCTCGTCAACCTCAACCTCGCCCCACAGCGGCTCGCGTGCTGTGTTGACCATGGCGCGCCGGAACTTGTGCAGCATCATCCATGCCGTCTCGTAACGGGACAGTGCCAGTTGCCGCTGCAAGAGCAGCGCAGAAATTCCGCGTTTGTCGGTGGTCATCAGGTAGGCGGCCCAAAACCACGCCGTTAGCGGAGTCCTCGTGTTGTGGAGGACCGTTCCCGCGGTCAGCGAAACCTGGTAGCGGCAAGCCACGCATTGCCAACGTCGAAGTTCCGTTAATTCATAGGCGCGCCGCTGTCCGCATCGAGGACACACGAAGCCATCCGGCCAGCGACAGGCGCCCAGATAGAGTTGGCAGTCCTCT
>JAOAPQ010000420.1 GCA_025462965.1 Bryobacterales bacterium | reverse complement strand
CGAATAGCGGAAATGCGCAAACGGTAGCAACCAATGCAAGAATTCGGAATTTCAGAAATGAACCTTGAAACCTCACCGGCTCGCCAACGGGAATCTTAGCACGGGGTCAATAAGGGCGAATCCATGGGTCCGGAAACTGATTTCGACCAGATCGATCGTCTGATCGAACATTTGCGCCAGAGCGGAATCAAAGTAATCACCAGCGATCCCTTCCTCGGGCTCGCCGGGCGCCTGCCGCGTATCGATCCGCAGAACCCGTTTGAGCAATTCCTGTCCCTGCCCATGAATTTGGCGGGCGAGATGTTGATCGGACCGGATTTCTCATACATGGTGCGGCCGCTTATAGTCTCGGCCGCATGCCTCACATCTATGTCATAGACCCCAAAGAGGGGGGCGACGCCCCACGGCTGGCGTACTTCAATCCCTTATCCGGTCTTACTCTGCCGAATTGGGCGACCCCAACAAAGACGATCTGAACGGGCAGCGCATTTCACCGGATCGCGCCTGGTGGTTACTCATTCTGGCGGGTTCGGACTACTGGCCCCAGGTCCAGCGGGACGGAAGCCCTCGCCGCGGATGCGTCCCTGAGCGGCTGCATATTTCTCGATACCTGCGATTACAAGCGTTATATGGCGTTCCTGATTGGTGCCGAGTACGTCTTCTACTGGAACATCTTCTCTGCTTCAATCCTTGGGCGTCTGCTCAATTCCCGTCCGGCGTTCTTCTTCGCGCGGGGACATATGGCGGATGATAACGCCCTGATGATGGACAAGGGCATCAGCCGGTACTACTCCGGAGTAAAGATACCTTATCTCGAGCAGACACACGCCCTGACGAATTCTGAACTCGCCGGCCTCGCAGCATCGCACGAAGCCGAAATCTTCAGGCCGTTTCTGGAGACAGTGCGCCACTTGCCGCACCCGCGTACCTTGATCCAGCAACTGCTGCTGAATAGCTGACCGATGAAAGAACTGGTGATCTTCGGGACCGGATCGTTTGCGGAACTCGCGCATTATTACTTTCAACGCGGTAGCAGTTACTCGGTTGCAGCCTTCACGCCGGATGCAGCCTTTATCTCGGAGACCGCTTTCCAGGAACTGCCGGTGGTCGCCTTCGAGAACGTCGAAACGGATTTCCCCCCGAAGACTACGATCTGTTTGTCGCGATGGGTATTCAGAAGGTCAACCGGCAGCGCTCCGCGAAGGTCGCTGAAGCGCAGGCAAAGGGATACGAGCTCGCCAGCTTCCTGAGTTCAAGGGCGAGTGTCGCTGACGATCTGCTAATGCGGCCGAACAGCTTCGTCATGGTGGAGCAACTCTGCAGCCCTTCGTGACGGTCGGATGGGACACGATCATCTGGCCAGGCTGCAGCATCGGCTTCAAGAGCCGCATTGGCGACCACTGCTGGCTGGTAGCCTCGACGCTCGGGGAATCGGTTGTCGTCGGGGACCATACTTTTGTCGGCATCCGCGCGACCATTGGTCTATAAGGGTCAGGCCAGCGTCCCTTCGCGCGCTCCAAGCTACCGGCTCCGGCGGATCTGACTGCGCCCCGCATCGTTAATTTCAAATAAACTCAATGAAATTTACAGCCCCTATAAATTTATCTTGCCTTAACGGTGTCCTCCGCAATAGTATTGAAAAGCTATATAGACATAAGAAGCACCGAATTCGGAAAATCGGCCGAAAAATGTTAACGTATGACAAGTAAAGTCCTGCAATTTTTGTGCGCAACTGCATTCGCCACCGCATCTCTTCAGGCGACCAGCTTCTCTTTTCAGGGATCGTTTGTTTCGGACGATCAGATTCAATTATTCGGTTTCGCGATATCTTCCAACACGGTAGTTACGCTGAAAAGCCTCGGTTATGGCGGTGGCACAAATGGCGTCAACGCCGTAATCCCGGCGGGCGGATTCGATCCCCTACTGACACTCTTCCAGTCTGACGGAACTCAGGTCGGGTCCTTCGACGATGACCCCGGCTGCGCGCATACCAATCTGAATCATGGAGCTTGCCTGGATTCGTATTTCAATGGTCTGCTACAGGCCGGATCGTACCAACTGGCGCTCACCGAATCCGGCAATTTCTCGCTCGGAAATCTAAGCGATGGATTCCTTCAGCAGGGTCAGGGGAATTTCACGGCGAATAACTGCTCTCCCTCAAGTGCCCAGGGCTTCTGCGATACCTTCGGTAATCAGAACAACGGAAATTGGGCGCTCGACATCATCGGGGTGAATTCCGCGACGCAAGTGTCCGGCATTCCCGAGCCCAGCTCCTTGTCGCTCGCCGCCCTCGCTCTCGCACTTCTCGGAATCGTCTACTGGCGGCGAATGCCGCGACTTAAACGCGAATTAATTTCCGGAGGAAAGAAATGAAAGCCCGCTTGGTTCGATCTTTATTACTCACCGTGGGGCTTCTTCCCCTCTCTGCTGTCGCGCAGACGGTGCCGTTGGCGCAGGACACATACGTGGTTCCCGGCAACGCCTCGAATTTTGGAAGTGCGTCGATCATGAATGTCGGCGGCCCCACCTCGGCGCAGGCCCTGGCGCAATTCGACCTCACTACGCTTCCCGGGAGCGTCACAAGCGCCAACATCGCCAGCGCGACCCTTTCTCTCTTTGTCAGTAAGGTGGGCGCACCCGGCACTGTGAACATTTCGATGGCGAACGGAACCTGGACCGAGTCCGGTATCAACGGAAACAACGCTCCGGTACTCGGCGCGGCCGTTGCGAGCGGCGTCAGCATCCCCACCGCGAACGCGTATATTTTCGTCGACGCTACGCAGTCCGTGAAGAACTGGCTGAGCGGAACCACGAATAGCGGGTTCATCATTACCCCTGCCGGCGGTGGAGTGAATATCTCGTTCGACACCAAAGAAAGCGCGACCACCAGCCATCCGGCGACCCTGACCATTCTGCTTTCTGCCTCCGGTGCAACCGGACCGACCGGTCCTACGGGAGCCACGGGTCCGACCGGTACCAACGGGGCGAACGGCGCGACCGGACCAACAGGTCCAGCGGGCGTGGCCGGCCCAACGGGCTCAGCAGGTCCAGCGGGCGTGGCCGGTCCAACAGGCTCAACAGGTCCAGCCGGTGCGGCCGGCCCAACGGGTGCGATAGGTCCAGCGGGCCCGGCCGGCCCAACGGGTGCGCAAGGCACATCCGGCATAAATGGCTCGAACGGCCCTGCAGGCCCGGCGGGTCCGACCGGACCCACTGGTCCAACTGCTGCCTCGTCAGGCATGATGTTTGCCGGCAGTTATAACTTCAGCTCCGCGGGCACCAGCGGCCAAACCAAATTCCTGCCCTTCTTCGGAGCTTCATTGGCCATTGCAGCCCCTGGGTTCGCGTCAGAGCTGGTGCAGTCTCAGGACATCGTGCCCAACCAATGTTCTACGGCAAAGTTGTACATCCAGCTTGGAACCGCGCCTGGCGCGGGCAATTCCTACACCTACACGCTTCGCAATGCGGGCGCGAGCACCGCCTTAACTTGCACTGTCAGCGGCTCGAACACGACTTGCAACGACTCGCAAACTCTAAGCATTGCCGCAGGCAGCCTTATCGATCTGCAGACAATCGCGAGCGGAACACCCTCCGCCACCAATCTGAGCGCGGCGTTTTCGTGTCAGTAGTATATTTCGCAATCTAACTTAAGGGAAGAGAGGAACAGATAAATGGCAGAACCGTTTTTAGGTGAGATCCGGATGTTCGCCGGAAACTTCGCACCCCAGGGCTGGGCGATGTGTAACGGCCAG
>JAOAPQ010000404.1 GCA_025462965.1 Bryobacterales bacterium | reverse complement strand
ACAGTCCCATAAAGAGCCTCCAATCGCCCCGATCTGCCTGCTCCCGAACCGCTCACTGTTCCAGATTATCTCTGTCATGGCCTAAGTTTGAATCACATCAGAACTTTTTAACACAGTAATACTAGTTCCCGCCCACCTCAAAGGTCAAAGTGGCGAAAAACGTCTCCCAATTGGCAACGGCCTGATTGCTATATCGTCGGCTGAAACCAGTGTTGAGGCGGGAACGGCCGCTGCTGACCGGCACGGACAAAAGGCCCTTGCGATCCGTCTTTCCAAGGGGGGTCGCAGTTCCAGGACCACCCGTGGAGGACGTGCTGTCAATGGATACACCGGCGGCAGGCTTTCCTTCGAACAAAACCTGTACCATCAGGGATTCCCCAGCTTTCAGAGTGCTTGGGTCCACTTGGGGAACAATCTCAATTTTCATGCCGACCGGTTGGGTGGCAAAGCTGGAGGAAGCGCCGTTCCGGAGCGCCGCCTTGGCGTACTTGCTGTAGATTTCCTTAATAGGAGTCTCCGGCTTGCCATGTTCGCGCAGGTATTCGGCGATCATAATCAGGCCCTCGTCGCGCACGTAAGCAGCGAACTTTGGGGCGTCGTACTCGCGCGTATTAGCGCTCAGGCTCGCGGTCAGAACGAGGCTGCCCGGCATCTGATTCGTCACTGTCACCACGGTGACCAGTGCTTTATGGGCCTCGCGAAAGTTACCGAGGGGTATGGCGGCGGGGCCACCCAGCAACCGGGTGTCGCCGAGACGCTGGAGCGAAGGCGGCCCCTCACTTTCCGGAAAAGCATCGCCATGGCGCAGGGCCACCGTAAGGAGTTGGCCGGCGGCAGGGCGAAAGGTCTCCGGCATGATGTAGAGGTCATGTGCGAAGAGCGGCGCGGTTATCAGTAACAGTAATCCGAGGAAAAACGCAGTCCGTTTCATAGATAGCCTTCCGTCCTACTGCTGCGAGTCGAATACTAATATTCTGGCGTCGTACTTACCGCGTCTGGGCACCGCCACGAAAAGGCGGTTCAGTTCCGGCACAAATAACGAGATCCGCGCTCCCGTGCCGGTGGGTATCTTGGCGCGGAGTTGGTAGCGGTCGGCATCGAGCTGGTCGAAAACGCTTATGAACCCATCCCCGCCGGACATGTACACCCGATGGAGTTTTTCATCGAGGAAGAGGTCGTCCGTATCCACGGCTCCCGGAAAGCCGGCGGTCATCATGCCGGATTTCGCGTCGAAGACCACAAGTTGAGCCGGCCGGCGGCTGCCGATGAGCACGCGCTGATTGCGTTCGTCCAGAGCCATGGGATAGAAGCTTTTCACAGTCGTGACGGGCCATTTGGCGATTACGCGGCGTTTGCCCGTTTCCACCACCGCAATGTGGCCGGCCAAGGGCACGTTTACGAACATGCGCCGGCCACCCAGCTTTTCAAACTGGAAAGATTCGGGGTGGGCGTCCAGGTTGATGATTCCGATCAGTTCGCTCTCCTTGGCATCGATGATGCCGATTCCGGCGTCCCGGCCGTCGCCGAACCCTACGTAGACGCGTTGTGCGGTCTGGTCGTAGCGCAGATTGTCGGCATGGGGGATGGAGCCGGCTGTGTGGAGCAGTTTGTAAGACTTGCCGTCGAAGGCATGCACCGCTCCTCCCTCGCCATCGGCGACATAGATCAGATCCATGTCCGGGAGGTAGACGATGCCTTCGGGTTCCGCGATGCCGGTGATGGTGTGGATGCGTTTCCCGACCGCGAGGTCCACCACCTCCACGGAGCCATTCGCCAGACCCGAAGCAAATAGCCGTTTGCCGTTGACGTCGACGGACATGTGGTCCATGCGGCCATCGACATCCGGCAGCAGAATGGTTTGAACGAGTTTCAGCGGGGCGGTCTGGGCTTGAGCGGGAAATGGAACAGTTAATAGCGCTACCAGGATCAGCCCAAAGGTCTGCTTCATGGAAGACTAGGCGAAGTGCCTGCGCAGAAGTGGGAGTACTTCTTGCGAGTAAAGTTTGAGGAAGCGCGGCTGATCCGGGCCCGGAGCGTGAAATACCAGGTGAGTGAAACCGAGCTCCACGTAGGGCCGGATGGCCTCGACATGTTCTTCGGGGTCGCTGGATACGATCCAGCGCTTAGCGGCGCGTTCCACGGGCAGGGCATCGGCAAGCCGCTCCATGACCAGGGGATCTTCGGTGTTCATCTTTTCTTCGGGTGACAGCGCGAGAGCGCCCCAGAAACGCGTATCTTGCAGCGCGCGCTGGCGGTCCGTGTCGAAGGAGACTTTCATTTCGATCATGCGATCGATGGAATCGGCGCTCCGGCCCGCCTTTTCGAGACCCGCCGCGACGTTCGGCAGCAGCGTTTCTTTATAAAGACCCATGTCCTTGCCGCTGGTGCAAATGAAACCTTCGGCGCGTTCCCCTGCGAGCTTCGCGACCACGGGTCCGGCGGCGGCGACATAGAGGGGCACTGGTTTGTCTGGTCGGTCGTAGATGGTCGCGTTCTCGGTCTTATAGTAATTCCCGCGAAACGAGACGCGCTCCTGGGACCACAGCTGTTTCATCAGCTCGATGGATTCGCGGAATCTGGCGGTGCGTTCCTTCGGCTCCGGCCATTCCATGCCGGACGAGGGAGTTTCATTGAGCGATTCCCCGCTTCCGATACCGAGGATGATGCGGTCCGGAAAGAGGGTGCCGAGCGTCGCGAACGCCTGGGCGACGATGGACGGGTGATAGCGGAAGGTGGGCGTGAGGACGCTGGTGCCCATCAGGATACGCGAAGTGCTCGCGCCGAGAGCCCCCAGCCAGGCGAGCGAGAATGGCGCGTGGCCCCCGGTGTGTCTCCAGGGTTGAAAGTGGTCGCTGATAAAAACTGAGTCGAAACCTGATTTTTCCGCAAGACAAGAGAAATCCAGGAGGTCTCGAGGTGTAAATTGCTCGGCGGATGCTTTGTAGCCAATCTTCAGCACTGATGAATGTCTCCGGTCTGCTGCCTGAAACCGTTTGCGTCACCGATTACAACACTCAGACGGTAAACAAGTCAACAAATAAGCGTTGTCTGAACGCAAACGGTTGCACGAGCCTAGACAGACCGGGTCTGCTCGCGAAGTAACCGGCCGATTCGGGAATCCGGCGCGCGCGCGAGCAGTTCCGAAACATCCTCCGGTGTATCGATATCGAACAACAGACCCGGGGGACGCATGACCGCCAGCGGTATTCCGGCGGATTCGGCCTCCGCGCAATGCGCGCGGAAGCTGCCCGTCCCAAAGCACGCCTTGATTGCGTTCGGAGGACTCCGTACCAGGGCGTTGGTGCCTGTGCCATCGCCTGAAGGAACCACGATGACGCCCCCGCGGGGTTCTACGATCAGGCTCTCGATCTCCGAACTGGTGACAAGAGGAACATCGATCGGCAGGAGAATGATGGAATTGGCGCCCAGATCCATTGCCCGCTGCGACGCGCGGTCGGCGGAATGGCTATGGCTCAGCTGGTCATGCTCTTCGAAGACGTCCGCGCCAGCCTCCCGGGCGCGCCGGGCGATGCCTTCATCGCTAGTCGTCACGACAACGCGTTCCAGGCCCCGGACGGAGCACAATGTCGCCAAAACCTCTTCGAACATCGCCCGCGCCAACGCCTCCCGCTGCGACGCGGTCAGGAATCCGGCCAACCGTTGTTTGGCGTTGCCGGGCGCTTTAACGGGCAGTAGCGCTACGATCAATTTTCTTCCCCAGCCATTCTCTGAATTGTAGTACCCGCGGCGTTTCAGCCGATCAAGGGAGCTTTGCCCACGGGCGATATGCAAGAATCTTGCTATGTTGAACGGCGCCACGAAATGAAATCCGGTTCGCCGCGCCGGGGCGCGCTCTGGATGGTGGCGGCGGGGGCTAGCCTCTGGGGCACGGATGCAATTATTCGCGCTCCGCTGACGCACTCTTTGAGCAGCGCCGCGATTGTTTTCCTGGAACATCTGATTGTGGGCGCTGCGCTGCTTCCGGTGCTCTGGTATGCCCGTAAAGAGTGGCTCGCCTTGAGTGCGAGGGAATGGCTTTGCGCCGTGGGAATCGCTTGGGGAGGTTCGGCGCTTGCGAGCTATCTTTTCACCGATGCCGTGCGGATGGGCAACCCGACTACCGCCATTCTGCTTCAAAAATCCCAGCCGATCTTTGCCGCTCTGCTAGCCGCGCCATTGCTGCGGGAGCCGCTTGGGCTTTCCTTCTGGAGCAGGCTGGCGATTGCTTTGAGCGGGGCGTACCTCGTGACTTTCGGGCGTTACCTTCCGAATGCCCCACACGCGGGATCCGCCTCGCTGCTGGCGCTGGCAGCCGCCGCGTTGTGGGGAGCCTCCACCGTGCTCGGCCGTTTCCTGCTGTTGCGGATTTCTTTCCCGGTTCTCACGGCGCTGCGAATCGCACTGGCGCTGCCGCCGCTGGCAGCCGCGGTTTGGTGGGAGCACGGCCCAGCATTGGGAACCATCCATTCCCACCAGGCGGGTTCGCTGCTGCTGCTGGCGCTGGTTCCGGGCCTGGCGGCTCTGATGATCTATTACTACGGACTGGAGAATTCCAGCGTGTCGAAAGCTTCGGTGGCTGAATTGTGTTTTCCAGTGACCGCCATCCTGCTCAACTGGGTTGTTCTGAGAGTTTCGATTTCCGGAGCGCAAGTGATGGGCGCGGTTCTACTGGCCGCCGCTATTTTCAGCTGGGACAGGTGGCCCGCCGCGATCTTTTGCTGGAACCGATTGCGGGTGCCCGGCCATTGCCTTGGAACTTTGGACAAGTGACGTGGAAACGGGCAAGTGACATCTCTCGAATTCCGCATTGACATGCCCCGAAAAGCAAGATACCATGCAATCGATTGCATAAACTCTGCGCGCTTTCGATTCCAAGGTTTTCGTGACGCCTTGGCTTACGGCTGCGCTTCGACCGCGTAAAGGCGAAAGGAACGAAACCTAATTTGCGGCAGGATGTGGTTCATTTTTTCAGCGAAGGCTCCAAACTGCAGGGTCTCCTCCGATTGCCCGACGAAGGATCGGGACCGTTTCCCGGAATCGTTCAGGGGCCGGGATGGCTGGGTCTTCACGACGCCAAACTCTACGAGCGATATCACAAGAGCTTTACGGATGCCGGATATGCCGTGCTTGTCTTCGACTACCGGGGCTTCGGCGAGAGCGAAGGAGAAAAGGGCCTGATCTTCCCCATGCGTCAGGCCGAGGACATTCGCAGCGCAATCACCTACCTGCAAACGCGGCCTGAAGCGGACCCGAATCGCATCGGGCTGTTCGGCTCGGGTGGAACGGGCGGCGCGAATCCCATTTATGTGGCGGCCGTGGACCAGCGCGTGAAGTGCGTGGTGAGCAACTACGCTTTCGCGAGCGGCAAGGCCTGGCTCCGCAGCATGCGGCGGGAATACGAATGGCTGGAACTGCTGAAGCGGCTGGAGCAGGATCGCAAGACGCGCGTTTTGCAAGGCACGGGCGAGATGGTGAGCCCGCGCGAAGAACTGATGGTCGTCACTCCCGAGCGGAAGCAGACGACGGTGAAGAAAGACGTCGATTCGCGAATCCCGGAAAGGGTGCCGCTGCGCTGCGCCGAAGCGATCATCGAGTTTTCCCCGGAGGATTGGGTCGCGCGGATTTCCCCGCGGGCTATCCTTTTCATTTCCACAGAAAACGATGCGGTGACTCCGGAAGATCAGACTTTTCTATTATTCGAAAAAGCCGGTGAGCCGAAAAAGTTAATTTTGCAGAAGGAGACGTCTCACTATCAGGCTTATACGGATTATTTCGATCAGGTCACGCCGCAGATAATCGATTGGTATGACCGTCATTTGAAATACCAAAAAGTAGAGTCCTGGGAGAGTGTGTAATGCGTTGCCGGCGGGGTAAACGTTGCTGCTGAACATAGTGGAAAACCTGAATATCACCGCCCCGTTAGCCGATGTGTGGCGTTTGCTGCGGGACACGCAGCGATTTGCCGGACTCGTGCCGGGCGTGGAACAGATTGTTCGAATCGAGCCCTCGGAGAAGGAAGCCTATCGCGTCCGGGTAACTGAGAAAGTCGGACCTTTCAAAGTGACCATGAAGCTGGAAGTTACCATCGACGAAATCCTCGATTTCTCCCGGCTGTGCGCTGCCGTTAAGGGTGGGGATGGCATGGGATTGAGCCGAGCCACTGGTCCCATACGGGTAGATTTGAATCCCTCAGAGACCGGGACTTCGATGGTTTTAACCGTCAATATCGAAATTCTCGGTAAGCTGGCAGCGCTTGGCGCGCCGGTTGTGCGTCGGCGGGTCAACGAGCTCTTCGGTGTTTTCGCGCAGAGGTTCGCGGCTGAGTTCGAGGTGGTCCAGTCATGATGCTCGCCATGAAAGTGAATGGCGCGGACGTCATGATCGATATCGAGCCGCGCCAGACTCTGGCCGAAATTCTGATCCGGAAACTGCGGCTAACCGGCACCAAGATTTCCTGCGAAGCGGAAGTCTGCGGCTCCTGCACGGTGCTTGTGGATGGGCTCCCGGTGAGCGCCTGTACCTATCTGGCCTATGAAGCCCGCAGTAAGACGGTGACGACCATTGAAGGCCTCGAGAGCGAAGGCGGCATACTGCACCCCCTGCAGCAGGCTTTCATCGATGAGTTTGCGTTTCAATGCGGGTACTGCACGCCTGGCATGATTCTTGCGGCGAAAGCGCTGCTGGACGAAAAACCGGACCCGAGCGAGCGGGAAATTCTGGAACACATGGATGGCAACATCTGCCGCTGCACCGGCTATCTCCCGATTGTGAGGGCGATCCAGGCGGCGGCGAAGGAAATGAGAACTCAACCTTGAAGAAACCGGGCGAGTTCCAGGTTGTCAACCACTCCGTGCCGCGCGCCGATGGCTTTGCCAAGGTGACGGGGAGGGCTATCTATACCAGCGACATCGAATTGGATGGAATGTGCTGGGCCAAAGTTTTGCGCAGCCCGTTCGCGCACGCGCGCATTGTCTCCATCGATACGTCGGCAGCCCGCACCCACCCCGGCGTGCTGGATGTGATCACGGGCGCGGACCTGAATGGCCTGAAGGCTTATTACGGCCACGCCATGAAGGACCATCCGATTCTGGCGATCGGCAAAGTTCGTTTCATGGGGGAACCGGTGGCGGCCGTGGTGGCGTGCGACGAGTTGACGGCTGAGGAAGCGCTCGAGCTGATTGAAGTGGAATACGATGAGCTGCCTTCCGTGGTGGACGTGGATTCGGCGCTGGCCCCGGGCGCTCCGCTGATCCATGAGCAGAGTTATTCCGAAGGCGCTTTTCGCG